>JAGLCY010000001.1 GCA_023270185.1 Candidatus Krumholzibacteriia bacterium
GATCAGTGATCCCGAACTGGTTTCGCTGATGAGCAACCTGGGAGCTTTCGGCGTCCTGGCCGCCGGCAACATGCCGCCGGAGATGTTTGCCGATTACATCGACCAGACCCGCGAACTGACCGACCAACCTTTTGGCGGCAACGTCATCACTATTGCTCCCAACTACAAGGCCCATCTGGATATTCTCTGTGAGAAAAAGGTCGGTCATATCGTCTTCGCCGGTTCGCTTCCCCGCGGGTCGGAAGTCGAACAGGCCAAAAAGAGCGGGGCGAAGGTTCTCTGTTTCGCCTCGACCAGCAGTATAGCCAAGCGGATGATCAGTTACGGGGCGGACGGCCTCATCCTGGAAGGCAGCGAAGCCGGTGGACACATAGGCCATGTGTCGACCATCGTGCTGCTGCAGGAGATTCTTTTCAATTTCCCCGAAATTCCCATCTTCGTGGCAGGTGGCATCGCCACTGGTCGGATGATTACCCATCTGACCCTGATGGGAGCTGCGGGCGTTCAGATGGGCACGCGGTTTGTCCTGGCCGAGGAATGCAACACGCACCAGAAGTTCAAGGAAGTGTTCATCAAGGCGCGCGCCCGGGAAGCCATTTCCACCCCCCAGTACAGCACCAAACTGCCGGTGGTGTCCGTGCGGGCCTTGAACAACCACGCCATGACCCACTTCGGGGAATTGCAATTTGATCTGTTGGACAAGATGAAGAATGGCGAATTAAGTCGTCAGGACGCCCAATTCAAGGTCGAGGAATACTGGGTCGGATCTTTACGGAACGCCGCGGTCGACGGTGACGTGGAGCACGGATCCCTGATGGCCGGGCAATCCGTCGGTATCCTCAACAAGGTGCAGCCCCTGAGGGAAATCCTGCAGGAACTGGTGGATGAAGCGGATTTGGGCCTGGCTGAAGTCGAGAAGCGCCTGGGCGCCTGAGGAAGGGCTTTTCTCCCTCGATATCGGATTTTCGAAGTTGAACAAGGGTTTTGACCCGCTTTGGCATCAATTTTGATGGAAGAAGAAGGTCCCCGTTTAACCTGGGGACCCAGGGTCCAGGAAAACCATTGTTCGGAAACCATCGCCCGCGGAGAATCTGCCATGCGTCATTCCTTCATCATTGGCTTCACCCGCCTTGCCGTCCTTGTTCTGATGGGACTGGCCATGTTGCCGTATCCTGCCGACGCGGCAGGTAAAATCGGTTCCAAGGTCGAAGGCCGATCCGTGATCGCCGCGAACCCGAAGGATCCTGCCTCCTACATCAATTTCAGTCGTTTCCTGGTGAATATCGGTGAATTGGAGAATGCCCAGGAGGTCCTGGAAGTCGGCCGCAACAAGGCCAACTCGTCCTCCAATCTCCTGGTTGAACTCGCTCTGGTCTACGAAGCCCGAAACCGCATGTCCAAGGCGGAGGCGGCCGCCCGTGATGCGGTGGCACTCGATCCGGAGAACGCCGCGGCCCAAATTCGCCTTGGTGAGATCCACTTCCGGATGGGATCCAAAAAGGCGGGAGTGGTCTGCTATCGCCGGGCCCAGAAGCTGTCGCCCCTGGAGGCGCTGCCCCGGGTACGCCTGATCAACGGGCTGATGGATATCGGTGAGACGGCCGAGGCCGAGGATCTATGCCTGCAATTTATTTCCACGGATCCTGATAATCCGGACCTCTGGCTGGCCTTGGGCCGTTCCTTTGAAAAGCAGGGTAAAAACAGGGAAGCCTTCACCACCTATGGCCAGGTGTTGAGCATTGATCCACAGGAAGCCGAGGCTTACGCGCGCCAGGGTCGCCTGTTTTGCCGGTTCGGACAGTTTGAGGCCGCCGAGCATGCCTGCCGCAAGGCTCTGGCCCTGGATCAGGACAACCTGGTGGCCCATGCCTATCTGGGCATCGCCTGCAGTTATCTTAACAACGGTAAGGACGCGCGCAAGCACGCCCGGATCGCGGAAGCCGGCGGTATGAACATGAGTGCTGTCTGGGACAAACTGGGGAAATAATCAACTGGTCAATAGTTCAATAATATAAAAAGAAATTGCGTATATATTCTAAATTTATCGAATTAATCATAAAATTTCATCTTAAGTTGACACAGCGCCATATTTTTGAGATAATGTTTTTGGGGGAAAACAAGGCCTGTTCCTGGGCTGCGCAATTTCGGAAATAATCCAATCGAAGCCACACGAACATCCATTTGTAGGAGGACGAAGGATGAAGAGCATTCGCATTCTCGCGGTATTGCTGTCCATCGGGCTGCTGGCTGTGGGTTGCAGCCAGGAACCTGAGATGACGGCTCCTGACACCCAAACCCAGTATCATTACGACAAGAACGGAACCGAAACTCTCGGGCTGCCGACAATCGAAATCGCTTCGGGCAGTTGTTATGCCCAGGGCGGCGTGGGCATGGTTGCACCCTCCGATGGGATTCTCAACATCGAGGTGCCCGTCGGCGCCACAATCAACCAGGTTCTGGTTTACTGGGCCGGCGGCACAACCGGTGCTCCCGGTGACGACATGGTCAAGATCGACGGCAACGACGTAACCGGAGAGTTGATCGGCGGACCGACCAATTTCTTCTCCAACTACTGGTTCTCCGCCTACCGGGCGGACATCACCGCAATGGGGCTTGTGGCAAACGGGCCCAATGCCTTCACGATCACTGATTTCGATTTCGACTACTCGGGCGGTTCCCTGGACGAGAACAACGGCATCGGGATAATGGTCATCTATGATGACGGCACCCTGGCCGAGATCTCGGTCCTGGACGGTCTGGACATGGCCTACTTCGATTTCGAACCGACGCTGGACGCCACCGTTCCGCAGACCTTCACCTTCGGTGCCGAGTCCAACGACAGGATGGGGCGCATGGTGATCTTTGCCGGGAGCGTTGGCTTGGGCCGACCCAACTCGATCAAGTTCACCACCTCAGCCGGCGACGATGTGCGGGAAAACCTCCTGGGCAGCGACGACGGTCTGTTGTGGGATACCTTGTGTCTGCAGGATATTCTCATCCCGGCCGGCGACACTTCGGTGACGGTCGAGCTGATCTCAACCATTACCGAACTCGATCCCGTTGAAGACCGCGGGGCTTCGATGGCCTGGGTCGGCGCGGGATTCTCCATTCCCGTGGAGCCGCCGCCGGAATTGGCCTGCATCGGTGATTACGTGTGGGAAGACCTGAACCTGGACGGTATCCAGGATCCCAATGAGCCCGGCATCGAGGGTGTGGTTGTGCATCTGATGAATTGCACAGGTGACATCCTGGCTGGAACAATGACCGACGCCGATGGCAAGTACCTGTTCTGTGATCTGAGACCGGGGGATTACAGCATCCACTTCGAGCTGCCAGAGGGCTACGTTTTCAGTCCCCAGGATCAGGGTACCGATGACGCTGTGGATAGCGATGCCAATCCGGTCACCGGCATGACCATTTGTACGACCCTGGACCCCGGTGAAACCGACCTTACCTGGGACGCCGGCATGTTCATTCCCGTGATCGAAGAAGTCGGCTGCCGGATGACCGGTGGTGGCAATGACGAGTTCTTCTGCGACGACGGTACGTACAATGATTATACCTTTGGTGGCCAGGCGGGCGCGCCTCTGGCGTCGCAGCCTCAGCCCTGGGGTAACTGGACCCACACCCAGAAGAAGGGAGTCGCCGGGTCATTCACGTTCCATGGTGGAACGCCCAGCGCTCCGGAAGGCACCGAGATCGACTGGATCGAATGCTCGGATCCGGGCTGGTGTGTCCAGGCGCGCAAGGCTCCGGCCAAGCAACTCGACTTCGGCGGCGTAGGCACCTTCAAGAACATGAGGGGCGCCCCGGCGGAGATCGCCGACTTTGTCACTGTCGGTGAGAGCCTGCACTGGTTCGAAGTCAACATCGACGACCTCGGCGAGCCCGGCGGGCACGACCTGGTCGACGGTTGCGATCCTCTCGGATACGGACGGAACGGTGGCACCGAGCTGGCCGATTGCGCTTGCCCGGACTTCTACCGGATTCGCATCTACGAGGGTATGGACGACAGCTCAAACGTTATGTACGAGGTCTACGGTTACATCGACGGTGGTAATTTCCAGATCCACCCGCCGACAGGCCGTGACAACAAACTGTTCAAATAATCGCATCCAGGTTGCCTGAGGCAGCCCGGATCACAGCAGGGCGGGGGCGAGAAATCGCCCCTGTCCTATTTTTTTGGTATGGTTTTAATTAAAAATTCTGCTGTCTTGATGAATAGCTATTTATAGTGTTTATAGGACCTTATAAACTTGCTGGATTTGCGGAATGCATTCTTTGTTTAATTTTTGGTGAATAATTATGCTGAGTTGTTGACAAAACAGGATGATTTTGAGATAATATTCCACGGGGAAAATCATTGTTTGGTCATTCTAACGATAACAGTTCTCAACTTTGCTTTGCACTCATCAATCCGAATTGTGCAAAAACTTGATGAAATGGAGGAGAGTCCAATGAAGAGCATTCGCATTATCATGGTGTTGATGTTGGTTGGGATCCTGGTTGCCGGTTGCAGCCAGGAAGCCGACTTGACGACGCCCACCACCCAGACAGGCTATGACAAGGACGGCACCGAGGAACTCGGTTTTATCGCGGTCCCTGACGGATCCGGTTTCCTGGAAGCCGGAGTCGGCATGGTCGACACCGACACCGGAAATTTCTCTCTTACCGTGCCCGATGGCGCCACGGTCGTGCAGGTTCTCATGTATTGGGAGGGCGGCACCACCAGTGACAATGGTGACGACACCATTTCCATCAACGGAACTTCCGTTACCGGCGCGCTGATCGGCGGGCCGACCAATTTCTTCGAGAACTACAACTTCTACGCCTATCGCGCCGACATCACGGCCGAAGGTATGGTTGTTGCCGGGTTGAACAATTTCGAAATCACCGACTTCGATTTCGACTACTCAGCCAGCACTCTGGATGAAAACAACGGCGCCGGCCTCCTGGTCATCTACGATGATGGCTCACTGGCCGACCTGTCGCTGTTCGACGGTCTGGACATGGCGTACTTCAACTTCGCCGGTACCCTGAACAGCACCGTTCCGAAGACCTTCACTTTCGACGCCGAAGGCGAGGCCCGGGTTGCTGACCTGGTCGTGTTCGCCGGCAGCGTCGGTGAGAACCGCCCGAACCAGATCAAGGTTACCACCACTGCTGGCGACCAGATCTTCGACAACGTTCTTGGCAGCTCCGAAGGCCTGCTGTGGGACTCCCACGTGATCGTGGTCGACGTGCCCGCCGGCGTGAGTGAACTGACCGTGGAACTGATTTCCGTGGACAGCACCAACCCGCGCGGCGCCTCCATGGCGTGGATCGGTACCGGCCTGGCCGTGCCCGTGTCTCCTCCGCCGGAGTTGGCCTGCATCGGTGATTACGTGTGGTACGATGCGAATATGGACGGGATCCAGGATCCTGATGAACTGCCCGCCGAGGGCGTGGTCGTTCTCCTGATGGATTGCGAAGGCAACATCCTGGATAACACGACTACTGACGCCAACGGCTACTATGAGTTCTGCGAACTGGATGCTGGTGGATACACCATCAACTTCGTGCTGCCTGACAACCATGTCTTCAGCCCGATGTTCATAGGCGGCGACCCGGCCAAGGACAGCGATCCTGATCCGGACACCGGTATGTCCGTATGCACTCCCCTGTTACCTGGTGAGTTCAACCATACCATCGACGCTGGTATCTACGTGCCTGAGCCGGAGAAAGCCTGCATCGGTGATTACGTGTGGTACGACATGAACATGGACGGGATCCAGGATCCTGATGAACTGCCTGTCAAGGGCGTGGTCGTTCTCCTGATGGATTGCGAAGGCAACATCCTGGATAACACGACTACTGACGCCAACGGCTACTATGAGTTCTGCGAACTGGATGCTGGTGGATACACCATCAACTTCGTGCTGCCTGACAACCATGTCTTCAGCCCGATGTTCATAGGCGGCGACCCGGCCAAGGACAGCGATCCTGATCCGGACACCGGTATGTCCGTATGCACTCCCCTGTTACCTGGTGAGTTCAACCATACCATCGACGCTGGTATCTACGTGCCGGTCCAAGAGGGTTGCACCCTGACCATCGGTTTCTGGAAGAACCATGCAGGCTTCGGCCCTCAGGATGACGTCCTGAGCCAGTACCTGACCATCACCCTCGGTGATGACGGTGGAGCCAAGAGCCTGGTCGTGGATTCAGCCGGCATCGCGGTTGACGTTCTGAAGATGAAGACCTACGGCAAGAACAACAACGGCATCACCAAGCTGTATGCCCAGTTGTTGGCCGCGAAGCTCAACTTCGCCGCCGGCGCCAGTGATGGCGATGTCGCTGACTATGTGACCGATGCCGACGCTTTCCTGGCCGACCATGACTACATGGACTGGGACGGGCTGAGCGACGATGACAAGGACATGGTCATGATGTGGCAGGGATCCTTCGATGACTACAACAACGGTCTCATCGGACCCGGACATTGTGATGACGATGACGATGACGATGACGATGAAGAACCGATGATGTTCAAGTAGTAATATCCCTTCGCAACGGGTGCCCGTGGACGTTTCACGTCCGCGGGCACTTTTTTGGTACGCCCGGCATGGGC
>JAGLCY010000010.1 GCA_023270185.1 Candidatus Krumholzibacteriia bacterium
TCACCGGGAATGCCCAGGGACATGGTGATGACCCGCGCCCCGTTTTCCACGCAATACTGTTCGGCGGCCCAGATCATGCCCAGCGAACCGCCCGAGCCATCGGCCTGCCAGACCTTGGTGGCCATCAGCAAGGCCCCCGGCGCCACACCCGTCAGGGTGCCGCCGGTTCCATCGCCAGCCACAGTTCCCGCGGTGTGCGTTCCGTGCCCGGCGTTGGGACTGTCATCATTGGGATCATTGTCATCCACGCCGAAATCCCAGCCGTTGATATCGTCGATGAATCCGTTGCCATCGTCATCGATTCCGTTGCCGGGAATCTCGCCGGGATTGACCCACAGCCTGGAGGCGAGATCCGGGTGGGCCAGATAAATGCCCGTGTCGATGTGGCCCACCACAATGCCCGCGCCAGTGTAGCCGAGCTGGTTCCAGACCTTGTCGGCGTTGATGTACTTCACACTCCACACGGTGTCCGTCGCGGCGGGCGAGGCCTTGACCACCGGCGCCACACCCCGGGTCGTCGCGCTGGTCAGATCATAGGTCTTGTCGAAAAAGAGGGTTGCCCGATCGGGCAACTCGCCCATCGCCGCAACCACGCCCGGAGCCGCTTCGAAGGCCAGGGCGCTGGCCAGGTAGAGCATGCGCACCCTGGCCACCTGGTCACCGTGGGCGGGATCGGCAAGAAATTCGAGGGGGCCGGCCTGCGTCCTGGCCGCTTGGCTGCGCAGATTCTCCACCACCAGACGCCGCCGGTCCTGGTGGGACACCTGATCCAACCGGGCCAGAATTTCATCCACATGGGCCGGATCATCGAAAACCATCAGGACGGGCACCAGATCCCCGGCGCTCTTGTCCAGCAACAGATCCTGGAGTTCCTTATCGATTTCAACAGCTTGGGCGGTGATCGTGAAGAGGGAAATGGACAAACAAACGGTAAGGGCGAACCGGCGCAGCATGATTTCTCCTTGAGGACAGTGCGGAGTCGGGGGCGAACTGAAAAACCGGGTTGAACCCGGTCAATGAGGATACGGTTTCCAATAAATTAAATCAAAGTTGTCGAATTTGGCGACTTCCAGGAATACCAGGTATCAAAAAGACGGAAAAATCAGCTTTCAATCGTGTATTCGTTTGTGATTTCCGCGGTGTGGCCGAGCATGGCCGAAACCGAGCAATACTTGTTCTCCGACAAGTCGATGGCCCGGCGAACCTTCTTCTCGTCAAAACCGCTCCCCCGCAGTGAGTAGGTCAGATGGATTTTGGTGTAGACCTTCGGATGCTTTTCCGCCCTTTCGTAGGTTGCGGTAACTTCCAGGCCCAACAGTGGTTCCCGCATGCGTTCGAGAATGCTGGCCACATCGACTCCCGTGCAGCCGATCAACCCCAGGATGATGAGTTCCATGGGCGAGACCGCGGTTCCTTCGCCTCCACCGGCCACCGTGGCGTCGGTCAACAGACCGTGGCCACTGGCCGACTTGTAGACGAAGCGCATGCCGCCGGCCCAGGTGGCGGTCATCATTTCAGTGGTCATTTCGGACCCTTGTTCTGTATCGGACATGTAGTTGGGACCTTTCTCAGCGCAACAGACGCACCCGCTCGGGCGAGTCCTCGTCTTCGACACGTTTCATCAGGGAATTGATCTCGGCGCCCAGCAGAAAGACCAGCCCTGAAATCCACAGCCAGACCATCAGGATGATCAACGCGGCCAAGGATCCGTAGGTCTTGTTGTAGGTTCCGAAATTCCGCAGGAAGATGCGGAAGGCCGAGGAGGCCAACAACCACAGGATCGTCGCGGTGAGGGCGCCCGGCAGGATGCTCAGTACCCGCTGCCGGGCCTCGGGCGCGAAGTAATAAAGGATCGTCAGGGCGGTGAGGTTCAATATGAAAGCCATGGGCAAGCGCATGCTGGTCCAGAAGGTGTTCGTCTCGCTGGCAATCCCCATGAATTCGAAAATGTTTTGGGTGATGCCCGGTCCCACCAGGATGATGGTCATGGACATCAACCACATCCCCGACAGGAGAAGCACCAGGATGATGGACATTAACTTCTGGGTCACCATGTTGCGACGGGGACGGATATTGTAGGCCCGGTTGATGGTCGTGATCAGGGCGCCGACGGCCATGGACGCTCCCCACAGTGAAGCGAGCAGACCGACACTGAGCAGACCCTGGCTATAGTGAGGCAGAAGTTCGAGCACGATGCCGGCCACGTATTCCGCCGATTCCCGGGGCATCTGCTCGCGCAGGGCCTCGAGCATCTCCGGTTTCAGGGATTCGCCCAATGGGAAGGTACTCAGCAGGCTGAGCAGGAAGATCAGGAAGGGAAACAGGCCGAGCATGGTATAGAAGGAGATCTGCGCGGCCATGCCCATGCAGTCGTCGTAAGCCATCTCGCGCTGGAGACGGATCAGGAACAGCCAAAACCTTTTTAAGCGTCGGGGAAAATTCATAACCCGCCAAGAATGGCCGGATTCCACCGGGAAATCAACCCATCTATCATACGAAAAAGGCCCGGCCGCGATTTCAATGGAAATCGCAACCGGGCCATATCGTCGTTAAACAACCGTCCTGTTACTTCAGGAGGGTCATTTTCCCTGTCTGGCTGAAACCGGATTCGGTCGTCAGCCGGTAGAAATACATGCCGCTGTTGACGGTGGCGCCACGATCATCGACGCCGTCCCAGCTGAATTGCTGGTCGTACCGACCCGCAGGCATAACCGAATCCACGATGGTGCGCACTCTGCTGCCACGCACGTCGTAGACCGCGAGGGTCACCCGTTCGTTCTTGTCCAGACTGAAGCTGAAGCTCGTCCGGGGATTGAACGGGTTGGGATAGTTCGGATCCAGGGCGGTCTTCAGACCGGCGGACGGAACGGGGCTGACCCAATCGTTGGCTGAACCAGGGGTTCCGCGGTCGCCACTGCCGAAGGCCGGAGCGCCCATGTCTACCCAGGTCGCGCCGTCGTTGTTGTCGCCCACACCGGTCCACTGCATTGAATAGCCGGTGGGATCCGGCCAGACAACGCCGCCGTCCCAAACGATCGAATCCACGATCTCCATGCCGGCGTTGGCCAGGTACAACTCGTCCGCGCTGTTGCCAAGGGTGAATCCACTGTACTGATAGAACAGCGTCACGCCTTCGCCCGCCATGGCGGTGGCATTGCGGCCGAGAACCTTGTACTCACCCGCATGGATGATCAGGGGGCCGCCGTTGTCGATGAGCGTGGTATCGTAATCGGCGTCCATGAGGTACCAACCATTCATGTCCACGTCGCTGGTCCCGGCGTTGTACACCTCGAACCACTCGCCATCGGAATCGGAAAGCACGTAGGGATTCTGCATGACTTCATTGATGACGATGTCAGCAGTCGTCCCGGCCTCGAAGATCCCCATGGTGGTTCCCGCGGCGATGGGATTGCCCGCCACATCCTCCACGTTGTCGACCTCCACGGTGTGGGCCGTGCCACTGGCGCTGGCGGCCAGGGTCAGCACCACGACCGCTCCACTGGGCTGGGTCGCACCGGTCACCGTGATGGCGGCGCCCGGATTACCGGTCTGGTAAACCTGGTAGTTGGCCGCGGTGGTCGCCGTGGTGGCATCCAGGAGCTCATTGAAATTGAGCGTCACGGTCGTTGCCGCAGTCAGCGTCGCGCCAGTCAGCAGCGGCGGCGTGGTGTCGGCGCCCTGACCGTGGTTGGTCACCTTGCTGGCCAGTCCTATGAGGATCTGGCCCTGGGTGTTGTACTCCGAGCCGGCGCCGGCGCCTTCGAGCACATCACCCACAATCCAGGTGCTCATGTCGACAGTGCTGTCGTCGATGCGGATCACCAGGTCACCCGAACCATCGTTCACCGTGAAGTTGGTGGAGGGGTTGGAGCCGCTGGTGTTGAAGATCGCGGTGATCGGACCCTGGCTATGGATATAGGTTCCCTCGTAGGTCGCCGCCCCGGCCGCCCCGGTGGTTACGGTCAAGGGCGTCAATTCGGTATTGCCCGTGCTGACCAGTTCGACCTCGTAGTTAACGACTTCGACCGTGGTGTAGTACATGTCCACGTAACCGGTGACCGTGACGATGGCCGAAGTGTCGTTGAGCAGATCCATTCCGGTGCTGCGGTAGGTGCCGAAGATGTTGATCCCACTGCCTGCCCCGTCCTGGATGTAGGCGCTGACCGAAATTCCATCGGCTTTGTAATCGCCGGGAATGTAGACCTGGCCCTGCACCTTGACCAGTGTGCCTTCGTAGCTCGCCGGATCCGCCTGGATCGTGGCGATGGGCGTGATCACTTCGTTGGCCACCGTGTAGCTGAAGAAGCCGGTCGGGGCATCAAAGGGAAGGGTGGTGGTCAGGAAATCGTTGTCGGTGGCCGACACGTAATAATCCACCGCGTCACCGAGGGATCCGGCGGGGATGGCGCCACTGTACAAATCGCCGGTGTGGCCCATGGCCACGGAGGAGAATCCGCCCCCGTTGACCTGGTAGAAGACCGAGGCCGAGGTGATGGTGCCGTCATTGTCGGTGATGGTGCCATAAACGGTGACCGCTTCGCCCGGTCCGGGCATCAGGGCGCGGTGATAGACATCCTTGATCACGGGAGCCTGGCCCACGACGGTGCCGTTGGTGGCTTCAGGTGTGCCAAAGTCGCCGCTGCCGAACGGGGTGGTGGATGTTGCCCAGTTGAGGCCATTGTTGTTGTCGCCGGAGGCTTCATTCCACATCATGGAGGCCCCGGTCGGATCGGGCCAGATGGTTCCGCCGTCGTACGCAACACTGTCGATCATGGCCGCCGACGTGTTGATCAAAATGACTTCGTCAGCGCCGTTACCCAGAACAATATCATCCCCGTACTCGTAAATGGCGTTCACTCCCTCGAGGACCATTGTGGAGTCGTTGCGGCATAAAACGGAGTATCCGCCAGCAGGAACGATGGCGGTGCCGGCAATGACGTGGCTATTATCACCCTCGTCCTTAATGGTCCAACCATTGAGGTCGACAGAAGTG
>JAGLCY010000100.1 GCA_023270185.1 Candidatus Krumholzibacteriia bacterium
TTCAGTCTGAGCGGCGTGCTTACCCAGCAGCTCATTCCCAGGGCACGCGGCGGCGGCAGGGTGATGGCCATGGAGATCATGGTCTGCACCCCCGGTATCAAGGCGATGATCCGCGACGACAAGACACACCAGATCTACGGGTTGATGCAAGCAGGCCAGAAGCACGGCATGCAGACCATGAACCAGTCCCTGCACCATGCGGTGCTGAATAAATGGATCACTTTGGATGAAGCACTGGGTCGGACAGCCGATGCCCAGGAACTTTTGGGAATGCTCGGTGAACCCGTCGGCATGCCAACCTGAGGAAGGGGAGGAATCCCGTGAGCGCAACGACATATCTCTGGAAAGGGAAAACCGCCAAGGGCGAGTCCCTGACAGGCGAATTCGAAGCGACCGACAAGGCAGCGGTGGGGGAGTACCTGCGCAAACGCCGAATCGTGATTACTTCGATCAAGAAAAAGCCCAAGGACATCCAGATCAAATTCCTGCAGAAACAGGGAGTTTCGGTCAAGGACCTTTCGGTATTTACCCGGCAGTTCGCCACCATGGTGAACGCCGGTCTGCCACTTGTTCAGTGTCTTGACATTCTGGGCAAGCAGTTGGATAAGCCGTTCTTCAAGTCGGTTGTCCTGAAGGTCACCGCGGATGTCGAGGGCGGTTCCACTTTGGCGGAGGCCCTGGAAAAGCATCCGAAGATCTTTTCCGACCTGTACGTCAACATGATTGCCGCCGGTGAAGCCGGTGGTATCCTGGACGTCATTCTCAACCGTCTATCCGTTTTCCTTGAAAAGGCGGATGCCCTGCAGCGCAAGGTGAAGGGCGCCATGACCTATCCGGCAATCGTGCTGACGGTGGCCGGCGGTGCCTGCATTTTCATGCTGATGTTCGTCATCCCGGTGTTTGCCAAGATGTTCTCCGATTTCGGAGGCACCCTGCCGGCGCCGACCCGGATCGTCATGGGCATCTCCGATTTCATTCGAGGCTACTGGTGGGCTATTCTGGGAGGCACGATTGGCTTCACCTGGGCCTTCAAACAGTACCGCGCGACTGTCAGCGGAAGGCGCAACACCGATCGGTGGGGCATGAAGATTCCCATCATCGGCACAGTCCTGCTCAAGTCGGCGGTGGCACGCTTCACGCGCACCCTGGGTACCCTCATCGGGTCCGGTGTTCCTATTCTTCAGGGCCTGGAAATCACCTCCCGCACCGCGGGCAATCGGGTGATCCAGGAGGCCATCGATGAGACGGCCAAGAGCATTGCCCAGGGCGACACCATCGCGGCTCCCATGAAGGAAAGCGGCGTGTTCCCGCCCATGGTCGTCCAGATGATCGGCATCGGTGAGCAGACCGGCGCCCTGGACGAGATGTTGGCAAAGATCGCCGACTTCTACGACGACGAGGTGGACGCGGCGGTGGACAATCTCACCGCGGCCATTGAGCCGATCATGATCGTGCTCATGGGTACAATGGTGGGTGGCATGCTCATCGCCATGTACCTGCCGATGTTCAAGATGTCCAGCATCGTGGGTGGGTGAGGGCTTTGCCCGAACCGATTGATGGCAGCCGGGTCCCAAGAAAGATCGACGGACCCGGCGGCCGTGATCCCAACGCAAAGCTATTGATCTGGCGGCTGCTTCTGGCCGCCTTCCTCACGATTTGTTCCCTCTTTGTCCACTATTTCGGTTCCAAGGACGTTTCGAGCCCGGGGATGCTGGGTTCACTCGGATTGCTCTATACGACCATTGCCGTTTGTTGGGCCGCTTTCCTTGCCGGAGCGCCCCGCCGGTTGCTGCTTTCGATTCAGTTGGCTTCCGACACCCTGTGCATCGGGTTGCTGGTCCATTTCTCCGGCGGACCCTTATCGGCTTTGCCGCTTGCCTTCATGGTTCCGATCATGTTGGCCGCCTATTACCGGGACGCCCGCTGGTCCATGGCGATCGCCGGCACCGCGGCTATTCTGGTCGGGGGCGGGCACTTCGGTCTGGCTCTCGGGTGGCTTCTGACGGGCACCTCCGCAAAAGTTGTTTATCTGGAGGGCTGGCCGGTTTTTGTTACCGCCCTTCATATGTCCGTTTTCATGGTGACGGGAATGATCAGCGGCGGTTTGGCCCGCCGTCTGGCCAACAGAAGGCAGGACCAGGTCCGCAGCCACATTATCGCGCAGAAGGCCCGCTGCGAAGTCCGCAATATCATGGACAACATCCAAAGTGGTTTGATCACGGTCAACAGCAAGGGTGTGATCACGCGGGTCAATCCTTCCGCCTGTCGGATACTTCAGCTCGAGCCCGGTCAACTCCTGAAACAGGACATCCGTGGAGTGATGGCCGACGGTATGCAGGAGCTGACGGATATCATTCTGCCGGTGGCGGCCGGGGCCGAGGCCGTGATCCGGGGTGAGGTCCACATTCAAAGGCGGGGAGCCCGGATGCCCCTGGGATTGAATGTCAACCACGTTACGGCGCCGAGCGGACGGATCATCGGGGCCATCGCGATCTTCACCGATCTGACCCGGGAAAAGGAAATGAGCGCCCGTATCCGCGAATCCGACCGTTTGGCCGCGATCGGGGAACTGGCGGCCAGCATCGCCCACGAAATCCGCAACCCGCTGGCCAGTATCCGGGGCAGTGTCGAGATCCTGGCGGGTGAACTGGAGCTGGAAGGCTATCAGGACCAACTGCTCGGTCTCGTGCTCAAGGAGAGCGCCCGGGTCAACACCATCATCAACGATTTCCTGGCCTATTCCAGGATGCCGGCGGCGACCAAGGCCTGTTTCGGAGCGGAAGAATTCCGAGATCAGATTTCCCTGCAGATTCGCCAGCACGTCGCGGCCAAGAATGGCCAGGTGCGGATTGTCTGTGATGTCGATCCGGTGGAAATGATGATCGTGGCCGACCCCGGACAGCTGACCCAGATGACACTGAATCTGGCAATCAACGCCTGCCAATCCATGGCATATGAAGGTGACCTGGGAATCGGATTGAACCTTGTGGGCGGTGGTGACACCTACGAACTGGTGGTCACCGACAATGGGCCGGGTATCGATCCCGATATCCGTGAGCATCTGTTCTCACCCTTCAAGACCACCAAGGAGGAGGGCACTGGCCTGGGCCTGTCCATTGTCGCGCGGATCGCAGCCGCCCATGGGGGCAGCGTTCGGGCCGAGGACAACCCCAACGGCGGAGCCATTTTCAGGGTCCGCTGGCCGCTGGACCGAAAGATGCTGGAAACCGGGAAGGAGCTGTTGTTGGTGGACTGACGCGGGGAAAAATTTCCCTCCTGTCATGCACAATGCAATGATGAATGATCAGCCATCCGTGCAGGGATGGCATTTTTTTGGAAAAGAATCCCACTTTTTCGCATTTCGCGTTAAAGAGTCCCGCCACCCTGACGATATCCATTCAACAACTGCAATTTGCCTCCAGCAACAAGGAGATTTCAATGGCCCTGGGCAGGATCCTGGTCGTTGACGACGAAGAATCGATGTGTCAGTACCTTTCGATCCTTCTGCAAAAAGAGGGCTATGAGGTATCGACGGTCAATTCCGGAGTAGAGGCTCTCAAGTTCTTTGAAAATGACCCGGTCGACGTGGTCATGACCGATATACAGATGCCGAAGATGGATGGCATCCAGCTGTTGAAGGGGATCAAGGGCATTGATCCGACCACCCCGGTGATCATGTTGACGGCCTATGCCAGCGAGCAGTCGGCCATCGACGCGGTTAATCTCGGTGCATTCTCCTATATGCAGAAACACTGCAAGAACGACGAAATCAAGATGGTCGTTCGCAACGCGCTGGCCCTGCGCAAGGCCAAGACCGAAAACCTCAAGCTCAAGAAAGAGCTGACGCGCAACAAGCGGCGCAAGAACATCATCGGGCAGAGCACCCGCATGCGTTCTGTCTACAAGATGGTGGACAAGATCGCCTCCACAACCGCAACGGTTTTGATCAACGGGGAAAGCGGCACCGGCAAGGAACTGATCGCCCAGTCCATTCACCATCGCAGTGATCGCGCGGATGGTCCGTTCGTGGCCATCAACTGCGGCGCCATTCCGGAGACCCTTCTCGAAAGCCAGCTCTTCGGTCACGTCAAAGGCTCTTTCACCGGCGCTGACCGCAATCATGACGGTTTCTGCAGGCAGGCCGAGGGCGGAACCATCTTCCTGGACGAGATCGGGGAAACTCCCCACGCGATCCAGGTCAAGTTGCTTCGAATGCTCCAGGAGCGGGAAGTGTATCCCGTGGGCAGCAGCAGTCCGGTCAAGGTAAACCTGAGGGTCATCGCCGCGACGAACCGGGATCTGGAACATGAAGTGGCTGTGGGCAACTTCCGCACCGACCTCTATTACCGGTTGAACGTGATTCCCATGAACCTGCCTTCCCTGCGTGAACGCAGCGAGGACATCCCGTTGCTGGTGGACCATTTCCTCAAGCGTTGCTGTCCCGATGAGTACCAGGGGAACCTGGGTTCGTTGATCGAGGACAAGGCGGTCACCGC
>JAGLCY010000101.1 GCA_023270185.1 Candidatus Krumholzibacteriia bacterium
CCCGAAGCGTCGGTCTCAAATCTGGTGGTTGGAGGACGGGTCACACTCGACGACCTGGAAAGGGCTCACATCCTGGGTGTTCTCGAAACGACAGGCGGAGCGCGCAAACAGACCTCGGAAATATTGGGCATCAATGCCTCGACGCTTTACCGGAAGCTGAAGAAATACGGTTTGCAGGATACCGACGCAAACGATGATTACGAAGCTGGGGATGAAGACCAGGTTCCGGGCGAAGAACTGCTTGAGGCCGTGGAATCGATGATCCGGGAATCCGGGGAAACTGTCGCCGAACCGACCAAGGTTTGAAGGTGGTCCGGCGTTTGATTCGCGCCGGAAAGCACGCATAGACACGAGGAAACAGGCAATATGCAAGTATTTTGCAGGTGGAAAATTGCCGGGTACCTCAAAAACGAGTTTATAAGTCACACAATTCCAACAAGTTGGGATTGAAGGCTGATAAAGGGGCAAATGGCACGGCCATTGCTTCACTAGGACTGCCGTTGGCAGGTAGAGAGCCGGACAACCCGGCAGTAAGCACCAAGAAGTCTGCGATACACTGAGGTACGCGGGCCGAATCGAAGGAGATCGATGTGTTGAATCGTAAGGGATTTACTCTGATTGAGCTGATGATCGTGGTCGTCATTATTGGTATTCTGGCCGCCATCGCCATCCCCAACTTCATTAGCATGCAGGATCGGGCCAAGGAAGCCAAGGTCAAGGGCGCTGCCCATACCGTGCAGCTGGCCGCCGAGGATTATGCCGTTCGTAACGATGGCATCTATTCCGACGCCGATGCTGACATCAACCCCCTGCTGCCCCAGAATCCTGCTGGCGGACAGACCCTGCAGAACGCCTTCACCGCGGCCTGGGACGTGCCCACGTATGCCGGTGCTGCTACCACTGCTGGTGAAGTCGGTATCGTTGCCATCCAGGACAACAACGTCAACGTTGGTTACACGATCAACGGTTGGGGTAAGGACAACGAGATTCTCGTGCTGAGCAGCGGCCAGTAGAGAGTGTTTCGGGTTTGATTGGGACGGTGCCGGCAACGGCACCGTCCTTTGGCGTTAAAGGGAGTCCTCATTCGGACGACAAAAGTACACATGCGGCCCTGCCGCAGGAAAGCCCGAATGTGCAGTGGAGGTAGGAATGAAGAATCGTGAAGGTTTTACCCTTATTGAATTGATGATCGTGGTTGTCATCCTGGCGTTGCTGGCCACCATTGCGATCCCGAACTTTATCAAGATCCAGGGCCGGGCCAAGGAAGCCAAGGTCAAGGGCGCTGCTCACACCCTGCAATTGACCGCTGAAGATTTCGCCGTACGCAACGGAGGCATCTATTCGGATGCCCAGGCGGAACTCCTGCCTTTGTTGCCGGTAAACAAAAATGGCACCAGGAATCTCGAGAATTCCTTTACTGGAATATTCTCCGAACCGCAATTTGCCGCTGGTGCCACAACTTCCGGACAGGTTGGAATTGTGGGTGTTGCCGATGCAACCGGCGCCGTCTCCGGATATTTGATCAACGGGTGGGGAATAAAGGATGAGATCCTGCTCATCAGCAATGGCAATTAAAGTCATTGGGGGATTTTGAACCCAGGGGCGGCTCCGATCGGAGCCGCCCATTTTTTTCCGTGCGCATTGTTTAGATAAAGGTCGCCCCGACAGGTTTTCACTGGCATTCCCTTTGCAAAATAACCCGAAAGAGCACAACAAATGCGCGATTGAAGCCGTAAGCAGGCCTTTCAGGCCGGAGGTGGACGTTGATTATGCAAGCGCCGGTAAAAAACAGGACACTTGACCGTGAGGGTTCTGTGGCCAACCTGGTTGATCGCCTGACGGAAGTTCAATTACCTGGAACGGATTTGCCGCCGATTCCCGCCTCAGGATCCAAACCTGTCCTCGAAGTGCGGGATCTCCGAAAGTCTTTCAGGTCGGGTTTCCTGAAACGCCGGATCCGAGGTCTGGAAGGTGTTTCATTTTCGGTCAACCAAGGCAGCGTATTCGCCCTGATCGGCCACAACGGTGCCGGAAAGACCACCACCATCAACTGCATTCTGGACCTGGTCCATGCCGATGGTGGCGAAGTATCCATCATGGGGATGGATCATCGTGATCCGGCTTCGCGGTCCCGCATCGGTTATCTGCCCGAAAGGCCATACTTCTTTGACCACCTGACCGGTGTCGAATTGCTGCAGTTCTACGCCCGCCTGCTGGGCATTCCGAAAGGCCGCCGGGCAGGTCGCATCGATGAAGTCCTGAAGATGGTGGGCATGACCGGGTTCGGCAGTCGCCGCCTCAAGAAATTCTCGAAGGGGATGCTGCAGCGGATCGGCCTGGCGCAGGCTGTCCTGGGCGAACCCGATCTGTTGATCCTCGACGAACCGATGTCGGGTCTGGACCCCATCGGCCGGCGGGAAATTCGTGAGTTGCTGATGGGATTCAAACGCGCGGGAACGACAATTATTCTTTCCAGCCACATCGTGCCGGACGTGGAGATGATCGCCGACACCGTCGGAATTCTCAAGGATGGTTGCCTGGTGGATGTCCGGGACCTGACGGAACTGAATCACGGTTTTTCATATACAGGGGACCTGGAATTGAGCTCCGCGGATCACGCCTGGCTTCCGCCCGGCTGCCGCAGCCTGGAAGAGGGGAAGGTTCGCGTGCGGGTGGAAAGCGTGGGCGAATTGAGAAATCTTCTGAATAATTGCCATCGTGAGGGGATTCCAGTGGCATCCCTGGCGACTCACAGATCCAGCCTGGAGGAACTGTTCATGGAAATCAACCGGGAAAATCCCCTTGGACGGGAGGTCGCCAGATGACGAGCAACATCATCACCCTGGCTGCCAGCACCTTTCTGGAAACCGTCAGGGACAGGATTTTCTACCTGGTGGCCGTCTTCGGGTTCATCATGCTGGCCAGCACGGCCATCCTTTCACCTTTGACGGTTGGCGCCCAGGGAAAGATCATGGCTGATGTGGGCCTGGCTTCGATGGTCATTTTCGGTTTGCTGGTCGTTGTTTTCGTCGGCAGCAGCATGGTGCGCAAGGAGTTGGACAAGGGAACCATCGTTTCCATCCTGTCCAAGCCCGTCGGCCGCCGGGAATACCTTATTGGAAAATTTCTCGGTCTGAACCTTACCCTGGTCTCGATGCTGGCCATCATGGGGCTGCTGTTCCTGTTGATGCTTTTCCTGGCTCCGGGTTCCTTTTCCTTCCGATATCTGGGGGCGTTCTACCTGACATTCCTGGAACTTACCCTTATCAACGCGGTGGTCGTCTTCTTTTCCACGAGTGTTTCGCCCATACTGGCTGCCGTTTTCACCCTCGGTGTTTTCACGGTTGGGCATTTGAGCAGTTCCATCCGCGACTTCGGTCAGCTCCAGGGTGGTGTGTTCCAGAAGCAGGTGTCCGAGCTGGTCTATTATCTGACGCCGAACCTCGAAGTGTTCAACCTGCGTGGTTTGGTGGTGCACGGAACAGCGGTGTCGGTTGATCACCTGGTGATGGCCACGGTCTACAGTCTTGGCTGGTCGGTGCTTCTGCTGGTTGTGGCCGGGTCGATTTTCTCTCGCAAGGAGTTGCGGGGCGAATGAGGGCGCGAACGAAAACCCTGTTGCGTGGCCTGACGGTGACGGCAATGGCCCTGCTCATCTTCATGTCCCTGCGCGTGTTCGACGGTCAGGAGGACTTGGCCGATCAACAGGAACGTCTCTATTTCCCCTCCGGGAACTTCCTGGTTGAATCCAGCCTGGGCTTTCGAGAGGCCGCGGCCGACTATCTGTGGTTCCGGTTCATCCAATACTACGGGGCCTTCGCCAAGGGCGAAAACGATTTCCGGTATTTCGATTTGCTGATCGACGGCATCACCCAGCTGGACCCCCAATTCGAAATGGCCTACTACTTCGCGTCTCTGGTATGCTGGTCCAGCTTCGGGGATACGGAGCGGTCCATCGACATGCTCAAGAGGGGCATTCTGACCAACCCGGACAAGGCCCTGCTGCCCTTCCAGATCGGTTTCATGTATTATGTGATTGAACATGACTTCGAGCGGGCGGCGTATTGGTTCGGAGTGGCGGGACGCTGCTCCGACTCGACGGACAAGGAATCCCGCTTCGCCGCCTTCGCGCGTTTCAAGGCCGGTGACGATCGGGTTTCACTCGCGCTGTGGAAGAACCTCTACGAATCCACCGACAGTCAGCAAATGAAAGACCTGGCCGTGAAGATGATCGGGAAACTCAAGCGCAAGATCGAAATCCGGAAAATTTACGGCGATGAATTCATCGGTCCCATCCCGGAGATTTAAAATGACGATCACCGAGTTCGGCCTTCTGCCCGTGATCCTGGCCGCCTGGTTGGGCGCCTGCTTCGGAAGCTTTTCCAATGTTCTGATCTACCGGCTGCCCCGCAACCTGAGTGTGGTGGGGCCCCGCTCCTTCTGCCCGTCCTGCCAGAAGACAGTGGCCTGGTACGACAACATCCCGTTGCTCAGCTGGCTGCTCCTGCGTGGCCGCTGCCGGCACTGTTCGGCGCCGTTTTCGGTGCGCTACCTTTTGGTGGAGATCGCGGGCGCGGCCTGTGTGCTGATCGCGCTGGCCAAGTTCGGTTTCACCATCGAAGGGCTTTCTGCATCGTTTTTTCTCATCATCCTGCTTGATATTGCAATAATCGACTGGCAACACATGGTCATTCCCCACACGCTGACGGTTGCGGGAATGGTCATCGGGTTGGTTTTGTCCCTTTTCGGGAATCCCGCGCTGCCATCAGCCCTGCTGGGAGGGGTTATCGGCGGTGGTATCATCCTGCTGGTGTCCTACGGTTACAAACTGGTCAGGGGAGTCATAGGCATGGGTGGGGGCGATGTGATGCTGATGGCCATGGTGGGTGTTTTCCTGGGCCCCTGGGGAGTGCCGGCCGTGTTGTTCGGGGGTGCCTTGTTGGGCACCCTGTACGCCGTTACCGCGGGCCGCGGGCGCCTTGCGGGTGCTGCCAAGCTTCCTTTCGGAACCTTCCTTGCCGCGGCGGCGGTGATTGTTCTCCTGTTCGGCAACCAGATCTTTTCCTGGTACCTGTCACGATTCTGATCCCCGGCGGCAAATCTTTTCCCGTTTTACCCAATTGTGCCGAGATGTCCTTTTCGGCCTCTTTTGGGCTTTCCCTCAATCCTTTCAGATTTCCAGTGATTTGGGCTCAAGGCGCCCAAGGGTTAGCCGATGAAATTTGTGGCACGCATGTTGCGGTTGGCCCGAGGGATGCCCGAATGGAAGTGGGTGTCTCCCACATGAACGCTCGAACAGCGAGGCAGGCTTGACATGTTCGGATTCCTTAAAGGGAAACAGAAATCACTTATCGGCATGGACATCGGTTCCAATGTCGTCAAGTGCCTCCGGCTCGATCTTACCAATGATCGACCGATGATCACCCATTTCGCGATGGCTGATCTTCCGCCCGAGGCGATTGTCGACGGCGAGATCATGGATCGTGAGCTGGTAATCGAGGCCATCCGCGGCGCGGCTGAAAAGGCGGGCATCCCGGATGAACCCGTGGCCAGCGCGGTGGCGGGCCGGGCGGTCATCGTCAAGAAGATCGTCATGGACAAGATGTCGGAAGAGGACGCGCGGGAGGCCATCTATTGGGAGGCCGAACAGCACGTGCCCTTCGACATCGATGACATCACACTGGATTTCCAGATTCTTCAGGAGGACATCGGGGCCGACCAGATGGAACTCCTGCTGGTGGCGGCCAAGAAGGACATGATCCTCGGACATGCCGAGTTGATCAGGGACGCGGGCTTCAAGCCCCTGGTCATCGACGTGGCTTCCTTCGCCAACCAGAACACCTGGGAATACATGAAATCCCAGGGCAGCTTCAACAGCCTGCCCGAACTGATCGAGGATCCGGAACCCGTCGACGAGAATGATTCCGTGGACGACCTGGATCCCTTCGACGAGGGCGACGCGGACAAGGAAATGGTTGCCAACCAGGAGAAGGCTGATGAATTCGTAGCTCTTCTGGATGTCGGCGGCGGGGTGACCAACGTGCACATCGTCAAGGACGGCGTGCCGTATTTCACCCGCGATCTGCCCATCGGCGTGGCGCAATTCATTGAAGAGTTCCAGAAGCAGTTGGGCCTGACCTACGAAACGGCACACGACGTGGCGCGCGGTCACACGGATGATGTGGACGACCAGCTGGTCACGGACATCGTGCGGTCCGTCGGTTCTGAAATCTACCAGGGTCTCGAACCCAGTCTGTCTTATCTCAAGACTTCCGGCGAGGCCGATGGCATCGACCGGATCGTTTTGAGCGGCGGCGGAGCCCATTTGCCGGGCCTGCGGGAATACCTGGCTGAAAGCTATAACGTACCCAGCGAGATTGCCGATCCTTTGGCCGGGCTGGATTACAACCCTGACCTCTTCGGTGAGGGAGAGGCCGAGGAGCTGAGTCCGTTGCTCACGGTGAGCGTTGGACTGGCTCTCAGAGAGGCGGTGGGAGCATGATTCGCATTAATCTTCTGCCCCGCGATGAAATGCCGGCCGGAAGCAGGATTAATCTGCCCAACGTCGGAAATTTCGCGCCCCTGGTCCTGGTTCTGGTGGCCGCCGTCGGTATCGGCGCGGTGTATTTCCACCAATCGAACCAGATCAAGGCGTTGAATGAGATCATCGTCGAGGAAGAGGCGGAAACCCGCCGGCTGGCCCCCGAGATCGCCAAGATCAAGAGGTTGAACCAGCAGCGGAAAGACCTGAACGATCGTCTGGACGTCATCACCCGACTGGATAGCGACCGCTATTTCCGGGTGCACCTGATGGACGAGCTCAATAGGGCCATGCCGGATCACATCTGGTTGACCCGTTTTGAGAATGTCGGTGGGGACAGGTACGCTGTCGAAGGCGTCACCTTCTCCAACTTTCTCGTAAGTGATTTCCTCCAGAACGTCACGAACAGCCCGTATTTCTCCGGTGTCGACCTCCTGGTCGCGGAGAAGGGCGAAATCGAAGACGTGAAGGTTGTCAAATTCAAAGCCCAGGCCAAGGCTGTCCGCAAGACGGCCCCGGCTCCCTTCGAAGGTTAGGAAGGACGCCATGGATATCGACGTCAAAGATCCCAAATTTCTCCGCTGGGTCGGAGCGGTGCTGGTGGTGCTGGTGGCAGTCCCGATGTATTTCCTGACGGACACCTATTCTTTCACCTACCAGTCTCGCGACACGACCATTTCGGAGCTGGACGCCCGTCATCAGCAGCTGAGCAGGGACCTGGAGAGGGCCCGGCTGCTGGTGCGGAACCTGGAAAAGGTCGAGCAGGAGTACGCCATTCTCCACGATCAGTGGATGGTGGCGCAGACGCTTCTTCCCGAGCAGAACCAGATGCCCGATCTGCTGCGCAAGGTCACCGCGGCCGGCCAGCAGTCCGGGATAGAGTTCCAGCTGTTCAAGCCCCAGACCCCCGTCAACCAGGGGTTCTACTCGGACAATCCCATCGAAGTCCGCATCAAGGGCGGGTATCACCAGACCGGCGTGTTTCTCAGCCGTCTGGCGAATCTCAACCGCATAGTCAACGTCTCCGACCTGAACATGGACGGGGAGACCAAGCAGGAAGAGACCCCGTTCACCGTCGAGACGGAAATGGTTCTGACGGCCTACACCCAGGGACCCAGTGTGCCTGTGGAAGGTCTGGACACCGGGGATTCCGAAGGCATCCTGGACAAGTTGGAAGCCAAGGCCGACAAACAGGACGCCGTCACCAATCAAGCCGGCATCAGCCACTAGGGAGTTAAGACCATGAAAAGGAAAAATTTCCGGCTGGTTTACGCTCTGACCTTCGCGGTCCTCATAGGACTGCTGGTCACGGCACCGGCCATGGCCGTCGACGAAGATGTCGACAAGGACAAGGACGCCGGTTCGGTGTCACCGTCCCAGATCTCGAGGGACAGGATCAACGCGATCCGCGCCAACGAGTTTTTCTACCAGTCCTATGGCAAGGCTGATCCTTTCGGAGTTCTGGTTGCCGGTAACTTCGAGAAGACAACCGCCAGCGAGTTGGTGGACATGAACAGCGCCCAATTGGTGGGTGTGATGTGGGGCCAGGATGACAAGTTCGCCCTGGTCGAAGATGGAGAAGGTTTCGGTTACATCCTGCGTGTGGGCGATCGCGTCCGACACGGCCGCGTCGTCAGCATCCGCAAGAATTCTCTTACTGCGCGGGTCACCCTGTACGGAATCACCAACAAAGTGGTTCTCAAGCTGGAAAAATCGGAGGGTTAAACAATGTTCGGAAGGATCCGCTTTACTCATATCTCAGTTGTGGCTGCCCTCCTGATGTTCGGAGCGTTCGGCGCCCTGGCTCAGGACGGAGACACCGTCTCCACGGCTACTGCTGACATCGTCGCCCCTGGCGATGAGTACAAGACAGTACCTATTTCCCTGGATGTTCAGGAAGCTGAAATCGGGACCGTGCTGCGTTCCCTGGCCGGATTTTCCGGGACCAACATCGTGGCGTCTCCCCGAGTCCAGGGCAAGGTCACGGTCAAGTTGGAAGACGTGCCCTGGGAAGAGGCTCTCGCCGTCATCCTGAAGGCCCACAGCTTCGGCTACGTCGAAGAGCAGGGCATTTACCGCATCGACACGTCCGAGGAACTCCGCAAGGAGGAACTGGACATACAGCGTGCGCGCAAACAGGTCGAGGACCTGGCCATACTGAACCTCGGCATGGTGAACCTTCATTACGCCAACGCCGAAGAGACCAAGGACGCGCTGGAGGAGATGTTGACGGAACGCGGCAACATCGACGTCGATGTGCGTACCAACAGCCTGATCATCAACGATGTCCAGGAACGGGTGGCTCTCATCATGGATATGGCGACGGACCTGGATACCAAGACGCCTCAGGTGGAGATCAACGCCCGCCTGATCGATCTTGACTCCAAGGCCACGCGTGAACTGGGCGTAAGCTGGGGTGTGGCCAATCCCCAGTCCGGCGGCGTGGATGCCATCACGGGTGAGCTCAATTTCAACAAGCTGGGTATTACCAACCCCATCCAAAATCCCGCCGGCGCCATGCAGGTCGGTGTGGTGCAGGATTGGGGATCGGTTATGGCGAAGGTCGAGGCCCTCGAGGTCGCGAACAAGGCCCATTTGATCAGTAATCCGATCATCACCACCACGGACAACCGCGAAGCGAAGATCCTGGTGGGTCAGAAGATTCCGCTGATCGTTTCCGATGAGGCCGGCAACGCCATCACGCAGCTGACCACCGTCGGTATCATGCTGATGGTCACGCCGCACATCAACAAGGACAACCAGATCACCCTGGACGTCCACAACGAGGTCAGCGACCTGTCCGCCCAGGCCACCGTGCAGGGTGGTGTCATCATCAACACCAGTGAATCCGATACCCGGGTTCTGGTGGAGAACGGTGAAACCGCCATCATCGCGGGCCTGATCCGGTCGATCGACGGCAAACTCGAAAGCGGTATTCCCCTGCTGATGGACATCCCCCTGTTGGGTGGCCTGTTCAAGCATACGACGAACACCAAGGTCAGTCGCGAGCTGGTCATCTTCGTGACGCCGACGATTGTCAGCGCTGAATACATGCAGCGGGACCAGATCATCGAGGGATCCGAGATCATCTACGATCCCGCGGAAGTCTCGAACGTCAAATTGAACTAGACTTCCGAGACAACAGGTTTTCCGAAACCGGCCCCCCGGGATTGTACCCCGGGGGGCATTGTATTAGGATGGGGGCATGTGGACCTCATTCATAGGCTTCATGGCCAGCGGAAAATCGACCCTTACCCGCCGGCTTCAGGCATCTACCAACCGCCCGGCCGTCTTTCTCGATGAAATCATCGTCGAGAAAGTCGGCTGTTCCATTGCGGAGATGTTCGCATCCACCGGGGAAGCTGATTTCCGGGAACATGAACTGGCCGCCCTGCGCGAACTGGATCCGGCCCGAAACCTGGTGATGGACACCGGCGGCGGAATTGTTCACACGGCGTCCGCGGTGGAATTGCTGAGGGAACGGGGAGTGGTCATCTGGCTGGACGCGTCCTGGGACGTGATCCGTTCGCGTCTGAAAGCGGAACCCCCATCGGAACGCCCTTTGGTCGAAAGTCTGGGTTGGGCTGGTCTGGAGGAGCTCTTCCGCCGGCGAAGGCCGCTTTACGCAGCGGCGGCGGATTTCCGTCTGCGCAGTGGGGAGCTGGACGGGGAGCATCTCGCGCGAATATCGAGGCTGCGCAGCCTGATCTGGGAACGCCGACGGGGTGGTGAGACGCGATGAGGGTCATTGCCGGGCGCTGGAAAGGCCGTCGTCTGAACTCTCCCGTCGGGGACGAGGTCAGGCCCACTACGGACCGGGTCAAGGAAGCCCTGTTCAACATCCTGGGTCCCGAGGTAAGGGATTGCCTTTTCCTGGACCTGTGCTGCGGAGCGGGGGGGCTGGGAATAGAGGCACTCAGCCGAGGCGCCGCAGGAGCCGTCTTCATTGATCTTTCCCGCAAGAGCCTGGCCTTGGCCCGCGAGAACCTGGACTCCTGCGGAGTTGAGCGGGATGTTGCCCAGCTGGTCTGCGCCGAAGCCGTGGCCTGGTTGAACCACTGGAAACCGACTGACGAACCGAGGCGATGGGTGCTCGTTGCGGATCCGCCCTACCGCAGCCAGGTCGCCGGGGCTATCATGAAGGAACTGGAGAGGTTGGCGGATGTGCCCGGATTTCTGACGGGGATCATCGAGCACGGATCCCGAACCCCGGATCTGCCCGCGGCAGCCCCGGGCCGACTTTTGTGGCGGACACGTCGCTACGGGGAAAGTTATTTGGCTGTGGCCCGCATGAGGTCCGCCGACCCACAGGAAGGAGAGTGACCGTGGAACGACATATTCTGTACCCGGGATCGTTCGACCCGGTGACGCTGGGCCACATCGACATCATCAAGAGGGCCTTGAAGCTTTTCGACAAGGTGACCGTCGTGGTGGTCAAGAAGGGGAAGGCGGATTTGCTGGAAATCGACGAGCGTGTCGATCTCTTCCGGGAATCGGTGAAGGGGCTCGGGAACGTGGAAGTCCATCCCTTCGACGGATTGATGGTGGACGAAGTCTCGAAACGCGGAGCCGACGCGGTCATCCGAGGCATCAGGACGCAGGGGGACTACGAACACGAGTGGAGCCTGGCCGGAGTCAACGCGTTGCTGGCGTCCGACATCGAGTACATCTATTTGTTGGCTCGCCCTGATATGGCCGCGGTGAGCAGCACCCTGGTGCGGGATGTCATCCGTCACGGCGGCCCGTTGGAAAAACTGGTGCCGGCGCCTGTGGCCAAGGCCCTGGCCGGACGCGAATTTTGACGTTTTCCGATTAACCGTTAACCACGATTGGCACTTTCCGGAGGATTGAATCCGTGTTTCTGGATATAGCTACCATCACGTTGGAGTCAGGCAAGGGGGGAGGCGGTTGCGTTTCGACCCGTCGCGAGAAGTATATGCCGCGCGGCGGACCTGACGGGGGCAACGGCGGAACCGGAGGATCGGTCTGGTTACAGGCGACGGATGAAATGTCGACCCTGCTCGATTTTCGCTACCGTCGTAAATACAAAGCCGCGCCCGGCAAAGCCGGAGGCGGAAACCGTCGCACCGGGCCTGACGGAGACGACATCACCCTACTAATCCCGTGTGGTACCGCCATCTATAACCAGGATGACGACACCATGCTCGGTGATCTTTTGGAAAACGGTCAGAAGCTGCTTTTAGCCGCCGGAGGCCGTGGTGGCAAGGGAAACTGGGAATTCCGCAATCCCCGGAACCAGACCCCCATGCATGCCCAGCCGGGCCGACCGGGCAAGCAGGTCACCATCCGTCTGGAGTTGAAGCTCATTGCAGACATCGGCCTGGTGGGGGAACCGAACGCGGGCAAAAGCACCCTGCTTTCGGTGGTAACCTCGGCCCGACCCAAGGTTGCGGATTATCCCTTCACCACCCTTGTGCCCAACCTGGGAATCGTTGATCTGGGAGATTTCAACAGCTGCACCCTGGCCGATATCCCCGGCTTGATCGAGGGGGCCGCCGAGGGCAAGGGCCTCGGTCACGAATTTCTTCGGCATGTGGAACGAACGCGGGCCCTGCTCTTGCTGGTTGATCCATCCCTGGAACCGCCGCGCCGCGCCCTGGATGTCCTGCGGGCGGAGCTGAAACGCCACGACCGGCGGTTGGCGGAATTGCCCTACGCCGTCCTGGTGACAAAACAGGATCTGCTGGATGAAGCGGGCGCGGCCGAAGCCGTGGACATGGTTCGCGAATGGGGCCGTGACAATGGGGCCCTCGAGGTGCTGCCCATTTCTTCAGCCACCGGTCAGGGTATTGGGGAATTGAAAAAGCTTCTCTTGAGGCTTTACCGTAGAAATTCCTCGGAAAGTATTGATTAAAAACAAATTAAACGTCCTCCCGGGCTGGAATTAATAAGTGACCAGACACAGGACCAACGTAGGGGTCCCGCAAGGGGAGGAACACCATCTCAAACCGGATCATCCCCACTGGCCCAAGCTGTGGGGCCAAATGAATGATCCACCGGCAGAAATCCATGCCCGTGGCGCACTGCCAATCCTGAGTGAACCCTCCATTGCAATTGTGGGCACTCGTCGGGCCACGGCGCGTGGCCTGGCCGTTGCCCGGGCAATCTCCGCGGAGTTGGCCGCCCACGGGTGGGTCATCGTCAGCGGTCTGGCGTTGGGCATTGATGGTGAAGCCCATCGCGGCGCCCTTTCGGTTCAGGGCAGGAGCGTGGGGGTCATGGCCACCGGAATCGACAGGATGTATCCCAGCGCTCACCGCGGCCTGCGGGGTAGGCTGGAAGTGGAGGGCTGCAGCCTGACGGAGTTTCCGCCTGGAACGCCACCACTGAAACATCATTTCCCCCGGCGCAATCGTTTGATTGCCGGTATGGTCCAGGGAGTGATCGTGGTGGAGGCTCCCCGAAAGAGCGGGGCCATGCTGACGGCAATGCTGGCTCTGGACTACGACCGTGAGGTTTTCGCGGTTCCGGGACCGGTTGACCTGGACACCAGCCGCGGTTGTCATCACCTTCTGCGCGAAGGCGCCCATTTGTTGGAAAGTGTCGACGACGTTACCCGGGTGCTGGGTCGACCTGACCCGCTGCGGGAAATGAAGACGAATTTTCCTGAACCGATCTCCGGCAGTGCCGCTTGTTGGATCATGGATCGACTCGATCTTGAAGGAGTATCGCGTGATCGTTTGCGGGAGCTATGGCCCGGCGCCGAGGAGTCTTGGCAGGAAGGTCTTCTTGCCCTGGAACTGGCCGGACTGATCCGGAGGTTGCCCGGCGGACGACTTGCCCGTAGAATCTGGTCGGGATGATGGTTTGCCCGACACGACATGGAGTTTACGATGACCTCCCGGCCCCGGCAGTTGATCGATTTCGGCCTGCTGTATCTTCTGTTCCTGCTTGCTCGTCCTTTGCCACGTGGCTTCATGCTGGCCATCGGCAGAGGCATTGGCACCTTTGTGTGGAAGGTGGTTGGATTCCGGCGCCAAGTCGTTATGGACAATCTTCGCCACGCTTTCGGCGCCGAAATGGATGAGCCCGCGTTGAGGGAACTGGCACATTCCTTCTACCGTAACCTGGGCATGACACTCATGGAGTTCCTTGCCTTTCCGGGGATGAAGGAAACCGATTTTGTCGAACTGGTCGCGATGAATGGCAAGGAGCATTTTTTACGGTTGGTGGAAAAAGGCGGCGGGGCGTTGCTGGTCTCCGGCCACTTCGGAAATTGGGAAATGATGGGGGCCAGAGTTGCGGCGGAAGGGCAGAAGGTAAGCTTCATCGTCAAGGAGCAGACTAATTCCCGGGTGGACCGCATACAGAACGACATTCGGCACAAGGCAGGGATCGGAACCATCCGCGCCGGTGGAGCTTCGATAAGGGAAATGATCAGGGCCCTGCGCAAAAAGGAATTGATCGGATTGGTCGGTGACCAGGACGGGGGACCCGAAGGGTATTTCACCGAGTTTCTGGGTCGTCAAGCCTCGGTGTTCCGGGGCACCGCGTATTTTGCCTGGAAGCTCAAGGTCCCCATCATCACAGGATTCATTTTCAGGCAGCCGGATGGAAGTCACCTGATGGAAATCGATGCTCCCTTCGCCGCCGAGCCCGATTGGGATGAGGAAACGGCTGTGGCCCGTTTGACGGAGATCCATGTGAAGCGCCTGGAAGCCGCCGTCCGCAAGGCGCCTGACCAGTACTTCTGGTTGCACCGGCGCTGGAAGACCAGACCTCCCGGCGAATGAATCGATCCCCGATTCTTTAACCGTTGTGAAACCCGATGTTCTGACCGGCTTCCGGCTGACCGGCCAGTTTGATTTCCCCGTGAGCCCCTTCAAATCGTTCGATGTTCACCGCGAGGGATTTCTGCAGGGCTTTGGCCGATTGCGGGGTCATGATGATCCGCGCGTGGACCTTGCTCTTGGGCATCCCGGGAACCAGACGGGCGAAATCGAGTATGAATTCAGCCGGACTGTGGGAGATGAGGGTCAGGTTCGAGTAGATTCCTTCGGCTTCCTTTTCACCCAGGTCCAGGGTGATGCGCTGCTGGGGGGGCTTGTTTTCCATGGGATCTCCTTGGTCGAATTGACACCCGGGACCGGGGGTGATAGCTTCCCTCGCGCGGTTCATGTCGGCCGCTGAGCGCCAGTCCCGGCGTTACAATACACATTCCCAACAAAGAAGGGGCCATGAGCCCGAAATACAAGGACATCATTGACGGTTTATCCGGACGGCGGTTGGCCGTCATCGGCGACAGTATGCTCGACCGGTTCCTTTGGGGCCGGGTCGACCGCATCAGTCCGGAAGCCCCCGTCCCCGTGGTTCGTCTTGAAAGTGAGACTACCAAACTCGGCGGCGCCGCCAATGTGGCGGCCAATATCTGCGCCCTAGGAGCCCAGGCGGTCCTGTTCGGATTGTGCGGCAAGGACGAAGCTGCCGGTCAGTTGAAGAACCTGCTTGCCGAGCGGGGCATAGATTCGGCCGGTTTGATCGAGACGAAAGCCCGTCCCACCACCATCAAGACCCGTATCCTCGCTCACAGCCAGCAGGTGGTCCGCACGGATCGCGAGGACGATCGGCCGGTTGACGGGGAGATCGTAGAGATGCTGGTTTCCAGGCTGGCCGGGTTGGGCCCTTTCGACGGGTTTGTCCTGAGCGACTACGGCAAGGGCCTGTTGACCGACGAAGCCCTGGCGGCCTTCATCTCCGCCGGCCGCACCCTGGGGATTCCCCTGGTAGTCGATCCCAAGAAGGGGGACTACAGCCAGTACCGCGGGGTGACTTCGTTGACGCCGAATCAGAAAGAGGCCGAACAGTCCTGCGCCATGAACATCACCGATGGGGCCAGCCTCAAATCCGCCGGAGCCAAACTGCTTGAACGGACCGAAGCGGAAGCTGTCCTGATCACTCGCGGGGAACACGGGATGGCTCTTTTCCAAAAGGATGGCGGAGAATTCCACCTGGAGACCGAGGCCACCACGGTCTACGATGTGACCGGAGCGGGGGACACGGTCATCGCCGTCTACACCACCGCCCTGGCCGGGGGCGCGTCTTTCGCCGAGGCCGCCGATCTGGCCAATCACGCCGCCGGACTGGCCGTCCGCGAACTGGGTACGGCCACGGTGACATCCGCCCAGTTGGCCGCCTCCCTGAACGAAAAGGAACAGGGCTGATGGAGGGATTCTCGCGCGGAGAAGTGTTGAACCGGGATCAGTTGCGTCAGTGGGGGGAGGCAGTCCATGCCGCCGGCCGCACCATCGCCTTCACAAATGGGTGTTTTGATCTTCTTCACAGCGGCCATTTGGCCAGCCTGACCCAGGCCTCGGAAAACGCCGACGAACTCGTGGTTGCCCTCAATAGCGACGCATCCGTCCTCCAACTCAAGGGGCCTGGACGTCCCCTCCTGCCAGAGATTGATCGAGCCGCGCTGATTGCCGCCTTGCGGCCTGTTTCCGCGGTCACTATTTTTGCCGAGCCGACACCGCTGGAGACCATTCTCCAGATCAGGCCCGACGTGCTCGTCAAGGGGTCCGAGTACACCGAAGAGGACATCGTGGGGGCTCCGGAAGTGAAATCCTGGGGCGGCCGCGTCGTTCGCGTGCCGATGGTGCCCGGCTGGTCGACCTCGCAGATCATCGCTGCCATCAGGCAACTGCCCTGACCGGTCCGGTGGTCCACCCAGTACAATAGAGCCCTTTCCGGGCTTCAAGGAGACGTCATGAGCAGGATCAAGGTCATCATCCTCGGCGCAGCGGGTCGGGATTTCCACAACTTCAATTGTGTCTACAGGGGCAACGAGGCCTACGAAGTGGTAGCCTTCACCGCCACTCAGATTCCCGATATCGATGGCCGGAAGTATCCCGCCGAACTGGCCGGTGATCTTTATCCCGGGGGAATTCCCATCGAGGACGAAAAAGACCTGGTCGCCCTGATGGGCAAGTACAATCCGGACATGTGTGTCATGTCCTACAGCGACCGTTCCTACCAGCAGGTGATGAGTCTGGCGTCGATCGTCAACGCGGCGGGCGTCGATTTCACCATGCTGGGCGAAAGTGAAAACCAGATCAAGAGCACCAAGCCCGTGATCAGCGTGGGCGCCGTGCGGACCGGCTGTGGCAAGAGCCAGACCAGTCGGCGTATCTGTGAGATCCTGAGGGCCGCGGGCAAGAAGGTCGTGGCCATCCGCCACCCGATGCCCTACGGCGATCTGGTCGCCCAGAAGGTCCAACGGTTTGCAGAAGTCGCGGACCTGGAGAAACACAAGTGCACCATCGAGGAGATGGAGGAGTACGAACCTCACATCATGGCCGGCGGCGTGATCTACTCAGGCGTCGACTACGAAGCCATTCTGCGTGAGGCCGAGAAGGAAGCCGACATCATCCTGTGGGACGGAGGGAACAACGACACCCCGTTCTACCAGAGCGACCTGCATATCGTGGTTGCGGACCCGCACCGGCCCGGTCACGAGAGCAGCTATTTCCCCAGCGAGACCAACGTGCGCCTCGCCGATGTCGTGATCATCAACAAGGTCGTCGAGGCCGAGTTCGAGAACATCGAACTGGTGCGCGACAACATCCGGGAAATCAATCCCGACGCGGTGATCATCGACGCGGCCAGCCCGCTGACCCTCGAAGGGGATGTGGATCTGGCCGGCAAGAAGGTCCTGGTCGTCGAAGACGGTCCGACCCTGACCCACGGTGACATGACCTATGGAGCCGGAGTGGTGGCAGCCATGCGCATGGGCGCCGAGGAACTGGTCGATCCGCGGCCCTGGGCCATCGGTAAGCTGGCGGAAACCTTCGAGCTCTACCCGGACATCGGCACCCTCCTGCCCGCCATGGGTTACGGAGACGAGCAGGTCGCGGATCTGGAGAAGACGATCAACGCCGTCGAATGCGACGCCGTGGTGATCGGGACTCCCATCGACCTGAGCCGGATCGTCAAGATAGACAAACCCACCGTTCGGGTTTCATACGAACTCCAGGAGATCGGCACGCCGAACCTGGAACAATTGCTGGCCAAATTCATCGGCTAGCGGAATCGCACGCCTGGCCGTCCGCGCGCTACGCGGTCGGCCGGCGCACATTTCGGGAGGAAATACGTGAATATCCACGAATACCAGGGCAAGGAGATCTTCACCGGATTCGGTCTGCCGGTTCCCGGGGGAACCGCGGTCCAAACGGTGGAAGAGGCCGTGGCCAGTGCCAAGGAATATGGCCTGCCCGTCATGGTGAAGTCCCAGGTCCTCATCGGGGGGCGCGGGAAAGCCGGTGGCGTCAAGTTCTGTGAGACCATCGAGGACGTGAAGGAAAACGCCACCAATATCCTGGGGATGGACATCAAGGGGCACACCGTGCGCACCGTTCTGATCACACCCGCGGTGGATATCGACAGCGAGTTCTACATCGGCATGCTGATCGACCGGAACACCAAGCGGATCATGCTTATGGCCAGCGCCGAGGGAGGGATCGAAATCGAGAAGGTGGCCAAGGACACGCCCGAGCTCATCTTCAAGCAGATCATTGATCCCCGTTTCGGGCTTCTCGATCATGAGGCCATGGATATGGGTATGCGTCTGTGCCCGGACGACATCAAGAAGGCGCGCCAGCTGGCCTCGGCCATGCAGAAACTCTATGTGGCCTTCGTCGAATCGGACGCCAGTATGGCCGAGATCAACCCCTGGATCTTTACTCCTGAGGGCGTCGGCCACGCCATTGACGCCAAGGTCAGCCTGGACGACAACGCCATGTTCCGGCATCCCGCTTACGAGGCCCTGCGGGATCTCGAAGCCGAGGATCCCAGCGAACGCGCGGCTCGTGAGGCGGGTCTGAGTTTCGTTAAACTGTCCGGCAACGTGGGATGCCTTGTCAACGGCGCCGGCCTGGCCATGGCCACCATGGATCTGGTCAAGTACTACGGCGGCCAGCCGGCGAACTTCCTGGACATCGGAGGCAGCTCGAATCCGGAGAAAGTCGTCAACGCGCTGAACATCATTCTGGCCGATAAGGAAGTGAAGGCCATCCTGTTCAATATCTTCGGGGGCATTACCCGGTGCGACGACGTGGCCAACGGAATCATCGCGGCTACAAATTCCATGGATATCGATGTACCCATCGTCGTTCGTCTCATTGGGACAAACGAGGAGGAAGGCCGCGCCCTTTTGGCCAACACCGATCTGGTTTCGGCCGAGACCATGGATGAAGTGGTCAAGAAAGCAATCGAACTGGCGGGCTAAAGCTCCTGAAATTGTGTAATTTACGGCGTTGATTAACGCCAGGACGAGGAGAATTTCAAAATGGCGATTTTTGTCGACGACTCAACCAAGGTTGTCGTTCAGGGGATAACCGGCCGGGATGGCGGGTTCCATTCGGGTGAGATGCTCGCCTACGGGACCAAGATCGTGGCCGGGGTTACTCCCGGACGTGGCGGCCAGAAATTTCAGGACCAGGTGCCGGTCTACGACACGGTCAAAGAGGCCGTCAGTGAACAGGGCGCCAACACGTCCGTGATCTTTGTGCCGCCTTTCGGCGCTGCAGGGGCCATCTACGAAGCCGCGGACGCGGGGTGCAAGCTCATCGTCTGCATCACTGAAGGTGTTCCCACCGTGGACATGGTCAAGGTGATGCCCTACCTCGAAGAAAGAGGCGCGCGCCTGATCGGGCCCAATTGCCCGGGCCTGCTGGCCCCGGGGATCGCGAAGCTGGGCATTCTGCCCACCAGCATCGTCAAGGAAGGCCCCGTGGGGCTGGTTTCCCGCTCCGGAACCCTGACCTACGAGGTCGTCTACCAGTTGTCCGCCGCGGGACTTGGTCAGACAACCTGCCTGGGCATCGGCGGCGACCCGATCATCGGGACCACCTTCATGGACGCCATCATCGCGTTCAACGAGGATCCCAAGACCGAGGCCTTCGTGATGATCGGGGAAATCGGCGGCGACGCCGAGGAGCAGGCGGCCGAATACATCAAGGCCAACGTCAAGAAGCCCGTAGTGAGTTTCATTGCGGGCCAGACTGCGCCTCCCGGCAAGAAGATGGGCCATGCCGGCGCCATCGTCAGCGGAGGAAGCGGCACGGCGGCCGAGAAAACGAAGGCCCTCGAAGCCGCGGGAATCCCCGTGGCTGAACGGCCCATGGACATCGTGCCGCGACTCCAGGAAATCTGGAAGAAATAGCGCGAAACTCCCAGGACGGGATTACCATATCGGCGGGCGGATCCGACGGCTCAAACCGGAATCGCCCGCTGAACCGCAAAAGACAGCAAAGGATACAGGATAATGCAGCAGACCTATTTCATGATCAAACCGGAAATCGTGGCCGCCGGCGACCAAAAGGTGGGGGCCATTTTGTCCATCGTCAACGCGGCGGGATTCCGGGTCACCGGACTTCATATGCGCCGGTTGGAACGGCCCCTGGTCGAGGACTTTTACGGAGAGCACAAGGAACGCCCCTTTTTCGGGGATCTGTGTGAATACATCACCAGCGGGCCTGTTGTGGCCATCCGTCTGGAGAGACAGAACGCCGTGGCCGCCTTGCGGGAATTGATCGGCGCCACCAACCCCTCAGAAGCGGCCACCGGGACGATTCGTGATCTTTTCGGTGCCTCGCTCCAGAACAACGCGGTTCATGCTTCGGCAAATACGGATGATGCTGCCCGGGAACTGGGCCTTATTTTCAGCTAAACCGCTCTTTCCGCAGAGGCGGTCAACTTGACACCACAGGAGGCGCCTATTAAAGTGGGGCGCTTGATTTAAAGATGAAACTTGATCTCGACAGTCAGGACTCCGGACGTTCGGATCTCGCGATTCGCGGGACCCTGAATCTGGGTCTGTCCGATGGCCGACCCCTTGAAGCCCGGGTGGATGGAATTCTGGTGGTTCAGAACCTGGAAAGCCGTGTTCTTCTGAACGGCGCGCTTCAGGCTGAAGGCCGGACGGAATGCGGCAGTTGCCTGGAGGAATTCACGGTACGCTGGGATGTTCCGGTAGAGGTCATGATCCTGCGGGATGTCGATTCCGATGAAGGCGAAGGGGAAACCCTTCTGATCATGCAGCGGAAGGGAGAAGTGGATCTCCACGAATCCCTGCGTGAATGTACGGTCCTGGCCTATCCGCAGGCCCCGTTGTGCAAGCCCGACTGCAAGGGATTGTGTCCCGAGTGCGGCATCGACCGCAACAAGGGCACATGTGATTGCAGTGAAAACGAGATTGATCCCAGATGGGAAGGGCTTCCTTAGAAAGCCCGATTCCTGGAGGAAGAAAAAATGGCGGTTCCCAAGAAAAAAACGTCCCAATCCCGCAAAGGCAAGCGTCGGGCCAACTGGCATCTCGCCAAACCGGATCCGAACAAGTGCCCGCATTGCGGCGCGGCTCGTCTGCCGCACCGGGTTTGTCGGGAGTGTGGTTACTATGGCGAGCGTGAAGTTCTCGTCGTGGAATCCTAGTTCTTAAATTAGTTCGGCAAGGAGGTCGGCGTGACCAACAGGGCCAAACCTGTCATAGCTGTTGATGTCATGGGTGGCGACCACGGCCCAGAGGTTGTGGTTCCCGGTGCCTTGGCTGCATTGCCGGCCGATTTCCCGTTCGACCTGCACCTGTATGGCGCCCCGGACGCCGTCGAAGCCGAATTGGCCAAACACGGTTCCGCAGGGCTGCCTGTTGCCGTAATTCCCTGCACACAGGACATCGAGATGGGGGAGTCCCCGGCTTCGGCCATTCGGTCGAAGAAGGACAGCCCCATCGTACGCGCGATGATCGATCAGAAGGCGGGTCAGGTTCAAGCCGTCGTTTCCGCGGGTTCGACCGGAGCCATGGTCGCCGCCAGCCTAATCATTCTGGGGCGCATTCCGGGAGTGGATCGTCCCGCCATCGGCACTGTGATCCCCACGGTCAAGGGTGAACTGCTTCTGTTGGATGCCGGGGCCAATGTCCAGTGCACGGCCGATCACCTGGTCTCATTCGCCAGGATGGGTAATGTGTTCGCCCGGGAAATGATGGGTCTGGCGACTCCCGCCATCGGCCAGCTCAACATCGGTGGTGAACCCAAGAAGGGCACCGAACTGAATGTTGAAACCTTCAAACTCCTCGAAAAAAGCGATTTGAATTTTGTGGGCAACATTGAGGGCAACCAGCTCATGCTGGGACCGTGTGATGTTGTCGTCACCGATGGATACACCGGCAACAACACCCTCAAGTTGGTGGAGGGGTTCGCCCGTTTCATGGGGGCCCTGAGCAAGCGCCCGGACCTGACTGCCGAAGAACAAGCGGCCTTCGGTCCGATTCTGCAATTCCTGGGGAAGAATTTTTCCTACGAGGTCAAGGGTGGAGCCATGTTGTTGGGCGTGTCGGGGGTCAGTATTATCGCTCACGGCCGCAGTTCGGTCGGGGCCATAAGCAACGCTGTCAAAGAGGCCTGGAACCAGGTCCGTAAGGACCTGCCCGCCAAGCTGGCCGCGGGGTCACAATGACTAATATCCTGCACCGCGTGCCCATGATCTTTCCCGGCCAGGCTTCACAGAGCGTGGGCATGGCAAAGGATCTGGCGGACACCAGCGGGCCCGCCTCCCATTTCCTGAGTGAAGTCAATGCAGCCCTGGGCGATGATTTAACGGGGATCATGTTTGAAGGACCCGGCGAGGTTCTCACTGAAACCCGGAATGCCCAACCTGCCATTCTGGCCCATTCGGTTGCCGTCAGCCTGGCCCTGCGTGAACTCGGAGTCGCCCCTTCACTGGTGGCGGGCCATTCCCTGGGGGAATTCAGCGCGGCCGTGGCGTCCGGCGCCCTGGCGCCCGCCGACGGACTGCGCCTCGTCCGCAAACGCGGTGACCTGATGTTCGCGGCCGGGCAGGAAATCCCCGGAACCATGGCGGCCGTTCTCGGCATGGGGGGAGACCAGGTGCGGGATATCTGCAGTCAGGTTTCAAAGCAGGGCGGCGTGGTCGTACTGGCCAACCACAATTCCGACACCCAGATCGCGATTTCCGGTGAAGTCGAAGCAGTGGAAGCCGCCGGAATCGCCCTTAAGGAAGCCGGTGCCCGGAAGGTCATTCCGCTGAACGTCAGCGGCGCATTCCATTCCCCGCTGCTCGAAGGTGCGGCGGCCCAATTCCGGGATTTTCTGGCCGGGTTCGAAATCTCCGATTCTTCGGTGCCTCTGGTCAACAATGTCGATGCCCGGGCCGTAACCGACGCGGCCGACCTTTCCGAAGGTTTTGCGCGCCAACTCACATCTCCTGTCCTTTGGCACGACATCATGGAAACGATCAGTGGCGGAGACGGAAGTCCACCCCGCGTCGTGTTGGAAGTTGGACCGGGCCGGGTACTGACAAACCTTGCCAGGCGCGCCTATCCCGGGATAAAGTTCCTGCCCGTGGGAACGTCCGCGGATCTGGAACAGGTTTTGGATTTTTTGGCTGAAAACAATCCGGCCGGCGAGCAGAACGCCGAGTGATGGCAAACCAGTCACAGGAGAAAGCCATGAGCAATGGAGTCGTCATTGTCACAGGAGCCAGCCGTGGTATCGGTGAGGCCATTGCCAGGGAACTGGCCGCTGCCGGATATCGCCTGGCCCTGGTTGCGCGCAGCGCGGAGAAACTTCAGGAACTGGCTGCTGAACTTGGGGCAGACCAGGACGTTCTTGCCTTTCCGGGGGATATTTCCGAATTCGACGACGTCCAGCGCATCGTGAAGGAAGTCCATGAGAAATTCGGTGAAATTTTCGGACTGGTCAACAACGCCGGTATGACCCGTGACGGCCTGCTGATGCGCATGAGTCCTGAAAACTGGCAGGCTCCCATTGACATCAATCTCAATGGGACCTTCTACTTTACAAGGGCTGTGGCCCCTATTATGATGCGTGCGCGAAATGGGCGTATCATCAATATTTCTTCGGTGATAGGCTTGACCGGCAACGCCGGGCAGGCCAACTATGCCGCCTCCAAGGCCGGCATCATCGCCCTGACCAAGTCGGTGGCCAAGGAACTTGGCAGCCGGGGCGTGACCAGTAATGCGGTCGCACCCGGTTTTATCGCCACCGACATGACCGCCGACCTTCCCGAGAAGGTGCAGGCGGAAATGCTGGCCCAGATTCCCCTGAAGCGCTTGGGCGAGGGGAAGGATGTGGCCGGTGTGGTCAAGTTCCTGTTGTCTCCCGAGGCCTCCTACATTACCGGGCAGACCCTGGTGGTGGATGGCGGCATGATTGCGTAAGAAAACTTTCACGTTTCCCAGGAGGGTAACCTGACATGGCGTCGATTCAGGAACAGGTGTACGAGATCATCCAGAGGAAATTATCCGTCAACCCCGAGCAGATCACTCCCGAGGCTTCGTTCACCGAAGACCTGGGCGCCGATTCTCTCGATACGGTTGAATTGGTGATGGATCTGGAAGAAGAGTTCAACATCACGATCCCGGAAGAGGATCAGGAAAAACTGCGCACGGTTCAGGATGCGATCGACTATCTGGAGTCGCACCTCGACTGACCGAAATCCAAATCCGTGCCGGGAACTTCGTCTCCGGTACGGCACAGGTTGCCCGGTTCCATCCACTGGCAGTGGTGGAGCCGGGTATATGATTATGATACTGGTTTGACTGGATATCCGGTCCGTGAATCCTGGAGGTGGAGCCTTGGCACCGCGTAAAGTGGTAATTACCGGTATGGGGATGTTGACTGCCGTCGGATTAGACAGGGAGTCGAGTTGGAATGCTCTTGTGGCCGGCACAAACGGGATAGCAAATATCGAGGGTAGGGATACGGAGGACTTCAAAACCAAGTTCGCCGGCCAGATCACGGACTTTGATCCCCATACCTGCATGGACCCGAAAGAAGCCCGCAAGGCTGACCGCTTTGTCCAGATGGCGATGGCCGCCGCCGTCGAGGCCATGGCGCATTCCGGCATTACCGAGGTGGCCGATCCGTTCCGGGCCGGAGTCATCATCGGGTCCGGCATCGGCGGGATGCTTACTTTCGAGAACCAGCACTCCCGTTTCGTCAAACGTGGTCCTCGCGGTGTTTCTCCCCTGTTCATCCCCATGATGATAGGGGATATGGCCGCCGGGCTGGTCTCCATCAGATTCGGGTTCCGCGGAGCGAACTACTGTACGGTCAGCGCCTGTGCTTCAGGGGGGCACGCCCTCGGAGCGGCTTGCGATCAAATCCTTTTGGGCCATGCCGACGTCATGATCGCCGGTGGCGCCGAAGCTGCCATCTGCGACATGGCCCTGTCCGGCTTCGGGAACATGAAGGCCCTTTCCACCCGGAATGACGATCCCGCCACGGCCAGTCGGCCTTTCGACCTGGAGCGCGACGGCTTCGTGATCGGTGAAGGCGCGGGTATTCTGGTCATCGAATCAGAGGAGCACGCGGAGGCCCGTGGCGCCACTATCCTGGGGGAAATCTGCGGATACGGGATGACTGCCGATGCCTACCACATGACCCAGCCTGATACCGAGGGCAGGGGAGCGGTGGGGTCCATGAAACAGGCTTTGCAAACCTCGGGGATAAATCCCGACCAGGTGGGTTACATCAATGCCCACGGCACATCCACCTTCTTCAACGATAAGGTCGAGACCGCCGCCATCAAGAAGGTGTTCGGGGACCATTCCGCGAAATTGAAGATCAGCTCCACCAAATCCATGATCGGCCATCTGCTGGGTGCGGCCGGTGGGGTCGAGGCAGTGATCACTACTCTGGCGCTGAACAGGGGCGTTCTTCCTCCGACCATCAATCTCGTGAATCCGGATCCGGAATGCGATCTGGATTACTGCGTCCACCAGGCCGTTGAAATGGATGTGGAATACGCGCTTTCCAATTCCTTCGGTTTCGGCGGGCACAACGTGACACTCTGTTTCCGGGCCCGGCGGTAACCGGGCAGCCGCGGTCCGCCAGAAAGGTCCTGGGACAATGGGGCTGAAAGATTCAATCCAACAGGTCCTTTCCAGGTTGGCCGGTGGCTCTCCTGCTTCTGACCCGGTTCCTGACGTGCTGGATGACCGGGAAATTGATGAGAGTTGTCAGGCGCTCGAAGCCAAATTGGGTTATACATTCCGGGACGGATTTTTCCTGAGGAACGCCCTTTTGCATCGCTCCCATGTGCATGTCACGGGGCAGGACAGGGAACGTTCCAACGAAAGACTGGAATTCCTGGGTGACGCCGTGCTTGGCCTGGTGGTCAACGAAGATCTCTATCAAAAATTTCCCGACAGGTCCGAGGGCGATCTGACCAAGATGAAGGCTTTGCTCGTTTGTGGGGCCCGCTTGTCCGAGGTGGCCGGGGAATTCAAGCTTGGGGTCCACATTCGTATGAGCCGCAGCGAGGCGGCCACTGGAGGCCGACAACGATCTTCGATCCTGGCCGATACCACCGAGGCTCTGATCGGTGCGGTATATCTGGACGGTGGTCTGGATGCCGCGCGGGGTGTCATCCAGCGGCTTGTCCTGTCCGGAAGTGAACAGGTTCTGGCCAAACGGTCCCTCCGGAATTACAAAAGCCGTCTGCAGGAATTGATTCAGGCCCGCCACAAGAGTCCGCCCCGCTATCGGGTCTTGGAGGTCGATGGGCCCGATCACGACCGTTTGTTCAAGGTGTCTGTGACCTTCAGCGGCAAACCCCTTGGCCAGGGTGAGGGGCGTAACAAGAAGACTGCCGAACAGAATGCGGCCAGGGAGGCTCTCGAAGCCTTGGAAAGGGATCCGGAACTGCTGGACCGGAATCGTGGTACCCTTGAATAATCGTCGACCCTGACCAAGGAGACCCGGTGCCGAATCCCCTCAAACGAATCCTTCTGTGCCTGCTGTTCGTGGCGATTCTTCCCATGGTATTACCGGCGCGCTCCATCTGGCCGGGGACCACCCTCGCTCTGGGGCAAGTGGAAGATCCCGACATTATTGAAGACGAGGACGTACCCCCTGGGATTGCCTCCGGTTGGATCGTCGGCCACCAGTTGCTTACCGAAGGCAAAACCGCGGATGCCCTGCCCTATCTTCACATGGCTTACCGGGCTCATCCTGATGTTGTTGTCATCGCCATGGATTTCCAGACAGCCCTGGCCAGTGAAGGCTACCTGAAGGACGCCCTCAACGTGATGGACATCCTTGTGGCCGCGTATCCGGACTCCCAGTCCTTTCTCCTGCGGCGTTCGGCCTTGAATCTTTCCTCAGGCCATAGCGGGAAAGCGCTGGATGATCTTCGCACCATCCGCCGGCGGGGTGACGCGTCGGTCGAAGTTTTGGCAGCCGAGGCTTCCATTCTCGCGTCCGAGGGAAAAACCGGGCAAGCCCTGGATGTGTTGCGGGACGGTCTTCATCTTCATCCGGACCGAGGCCGGGATATTTATCTTGAAATGGCGAGAATTCTGCGACAGTCAGACGAAGCGGGAGCGATCCCGGATCTCATGGATGAAGCCCTGGTCGATTTTCCCGATGACCCGATGCTCTGGTTGGTGAAGATGAGGTCCCTGGCCGCCCTGTCGCGGAAGACCGAAGCCCTGGCCGTCGCCGATGAAGCCGATGGGCATTTCGCTGATCTGGCTGCCTCTGCGGATCCGGCTGGTCAGGACGATCCTCTCCTGATGGATCCAACGGCCGAAAGCCCTCACTATCCCGGTTTGCCTGCTGATTCCTTTGCTGTGGATTTGGCTGATTATTACGCGCAGAACAACCGGATCGATGAGGCTCTCGAGATTCTCCAACCTCTTTCCGACCGGGGTGAGCTGTCCTTGACACCCAGCCTGTGGCTGGGGCGGCTGTTGCTCGGCACCGGCCGTGAAAGTGAGGGCGTTGAACTGGTGGATCGTATCCTGACCCAATGGCCCGAGGCGGGCCGAGGTTGGTTTCTGCGAGGAAAGATTGATGAAGGGCGGGGGGATTGGGATAAAGCCATTCCCCATTATCGCCGCGCCGTCGAATTGGATCCCTATGATCCGGAAATCCGTCTGGGTGTTCTCCGGGCGATGCTCATCGCCTGGGAAAGGGATTTGAGGGCGAAAACTCCGGATGCCTCCCAGCAAGAGATGATCGAGGAATTCAATAAGAATACCATGATTGCCTCAACCCTGGTTGCGCAGAGCGACTCCGAGGGTCAGATGTTGCTGGGTTACGCTTTCCGGCTTCTCAAGGATCTGGAACGGGCCGCCTGGAGATTCGAACTGGCTGCTGAAAATCCGGACCTGCGTCTGACGGCACTCATTCAAAAGAGCATTTGCCACGACGAAAACGGCGAAGTGGCCAAGGCTCGTTACGCGCTTGAGACTTTGCGGCGGGAATTTCCCGATGATCCGGAAGTAGCCAATTCTTTCGGCTATTTCCTGGCTGAAAAAGGTCAGGATCTGGAATTGGCCGAAGGAATGGTCCGGGAAGCCCTGGCGGCTGATCCCGGCAACGGGGCCTATCTGGATTCCCTGGGTTGGGTCATGTATCGCAACGGCAAGTACGAAGATGCCTTCGATTATCTCATTCAGGCAATCAACGTCCTTCCTGATGACCCTGTGATCCTCGAGCATCTTGGGATTGTACTCAAGAACCTGGGGCAGATGGCCGAAGCCCTGGACGTTCTGGAACGGGCCTTGAATCTGGGTGGAGATTCGGAAAGGATCAGTTCCCGGATCTCGGAAATAAAAAGTGCCCAACAGGAAAAGGAGTAGTGGACTTGCGGTTTTTCGCCCATGTATCTGTGATCTCCCGGTTTTCCGTCCTCAGGTCACCGTTTCCGGCGATGGCGGTCCTGTCCTTCCTGATCTCAGGGGCTCTGGCGGATGAGCCGCCTTTGGGTCAAACTTTCCTTTCTTCGACCAGTTGGTCGGCTTCCGCTTATTCCCATCATGCCGACGGCGCGGTGTGCTGGCTCATTGGAGACGATGGATCCTTGCGGATTGAGATTCTGAGGAATCCCAACGGTGACGAGGAACAATCCAACAAGTCCTCCACCGGTGTCGCTGTGGACATCGAACCCCTTATGACCTGGACCGGAGATGGCTGGACACTGGTCCTGGGTCCGGATGGAAGCGGCACCTTGAACGCCTGGGGGCGGGAATGGGAACAGGTCCCCGAGGGTCTGTCGCAAATGGCCCGACTGATCACCACCGCACTGCAAAATTTTCCCAGCCGTCCTGCAGACCTTCCGTTCGCGTCATCAGTCGGACAATCCTCGTCGTATGGCGGTATTCCCCGTCCGGGAATGTTGGATTCCAATGCGACTGGTCAAGACGATTCGGATGTCTGGCGTTATCAGCTGATCTCCACGGATGTGCCCGGTTTCCGACGGAAAATGACAGCTCGCGGTCGGGGCGCCGGAGGGGTGGGGGAGATCCTGGTGCTTCGCTGGTGGCGACCGGCAGGACAGGAAGGTCACGGTCTGCGCATCAGTTCGTCCCGCCGGCCCGGGACGCTCAATTTGGAGCCACCACGCAACCTTGCGGTGGGCAATCCCGATCCCGAGGTCTTTTTGCCCCTGTGGCCCCTTTCTCAATTTTTTGACACCCGGTAATTTTCGGGAACTCCTGGTGCGGAACCGTTTATAAAATTGATGCGGTTCCGTCCGTCACAAGGACAAAGGAGACAATGGTGAACCTGTCGCGCGATGAAAATACAAACGGATCACCGGCCCCTCGCAGGGTCGAACTCCGTGATATCCGCGATGAAGATCTCATCGTCATGGTCCAGGAAGGCCACAAGAAGGCCTTCGATGAATTGGTGGCCCGTTACAAGGGGCGCCTGTTCAGCTTTATCCTGAGGATGGTCAAGGACCCGACGCTGGCCGAGGAGTTGACCCAGGAGACACTCATCCGGGTCTACATCCATGCGGCCAAATACCGGGAGATTGCCAAATTCTCCACTTGGGTTTTCACCATCGCGACGAATCTGGTGCGTAACAAGATGCGTCAGCGGTCGCGGCGGCCCCGGGTGATCAGCCTCAATCCGGCTCCGGACGACGACGAGATGCCCGTCGATCCGCCGGACATGACGGCTGACCCCTCGGAAGGAATCCATCGTGAAGAATTGGCCAACCTGATCAACGACGCCACCAGCAGGATTCCGGAAAAATACAGGATCCCTTTTCTGCTGCGTGAGGTCGAACAGCTCAGTTACGAGGAAATCCAACAGGTCACGGGGTTGAAGCTCGGTACGGTCCGTTCACGGATCAACCGGGCCAGGAACAAGTTCCGCCAGTTGATCAAACCCATGTTGAAAAACGAAACACTGTTGCACGAACTCGAAAGAATCGAAGCCCGGGCGGCCGAGGAAAAAGACAAGGATTTTTGAGTTTGGAAGGATGAGTACAATGCGCTGCCACAAGGCAAAGGATTACATAAGCCAGGAGATGGACGAACATCTTCCCCCTGATGTCACGGTTAACCTCACCGAACACCTGGACTCCTGCGCCGATTGCCGCCGGTTTCGGGCTGATCTTCTCCTGGGTCGGCGGGCGATGTCCGCCACCACCCCGGAACTGCCCGAAAATTTCGAGTGGAAACTTCAGCTGAAACTCAACCAGACGCTCCAGCGTACGGCCGGGGAAACCGCCTATCCGTGGGCCGAACCCGCTCCCGACAATTGGCGCTGGTTCAGGAATTTCGGGGCCGCCGCGGCCATGGGCATGGCCGCGGTCCTGGCCTTGGCGGTATTCCTCGGTCCGGATAATGTTCCCGGCGAATCCGGCCAGGCCCTTTCCGGCGGGACTTCCTCCGGTGTTGTCCGATCCATTTCAGGAGGGGCAGGGAACACCGACAGGCTGCCCCTGTTTGTCGACCAGTCCCGCCGCGGCGGTTTTTACGGTGTGGGTTCCCAGCATCCGGTTTCCGCCGGAGGTTTTTCCCAATCCAGCGGCAGCAGGTTCTTTGACCGGGGGTGGTCCGGCCACAACACCAACGACTTGCGCACGATCCAGAGGTTGCGGATCCAGAACAGCCAGTTGAACAGGGACCTGTTCCAGCAACAGCAAATGATCCAGGGTATGCGGGGTCAGCTTGACACGGTCGATACCAATGCCCTAGAACTAGAGCTGGAATAGTACCCGGGGCCCAGACCCCGTTCCTCAACGCGGAGCATGCGGCATTGATGCGATTCCTGGCGTGGCTTCTTCCGATAGCGTTTTTGTTGTTCACCGGCTGCGGAATGGACAGTGAAAAAGGCATCCTGATGGCGGCAGGGGCATACGGTGATCTGGCCGTGGTCATGTCGGACGATGCCCTGCGACCTCTCGCCGGGCGGTTCATGTCGGAAATGAATCTTGAAAAAACCTTCGTCATCAAACCCGAAACCCTCTTCAAACCCGATTATTTCGGTCCCGGCAAGTGGGAGTTTGCCAAAGGGTACAAAAACGCCCTGTTCCTGGTTCGCATCGGTGACGGAGGCAGCGCGGAGAAGGGGGCGCGAAAGCTCATGTCCGGTGATGCCTGGGATCGTCTGACGGCCGGAGGCGGCGGGATCGTCAAGGTCATCGATCCCTGGTCCACATATCAACAAGTGGTTGTCGTGGCTTCCCGTGACCGCAACAATCTCGGCAGTATCCTCAATAAAAATGCCGAGAAGATCCGCAACATTTTCGAAGACAGCAACCGCGATCGTATTCTCAGGCGAAATCGCTACGATGGTTTGAACACCGCCCAGATGGACGTCTACTGGAATCGCTTTGGGATCTTTCTGGAAATTCCCGGTGAATACCTCCAAAACCAGTTCGAACCCGATGGTTATCCTGGTCTTGAACTCATGCGCAACGGTCCTTCGCGGGGCATCAGTCTGGCGTGGAGTAAATCGGATGACCCCGCAGCCCTTTTGGGTGACAGGGAGGCGATGGCCGAATTCCGGATCCTGATGGGTGAAAAGCTGCATGGTGAGGAGATCATTCCTTCGTCCTTCGTTTGGAGTGATGCTGTGATTCAGGGAGTGACGTGCGCCAAACTCGAGGGAGCCTGGACCAGCAACAAGTTCTCCGGTGGTGGGGCCTTCTGGTGCTATTTCATTCCCGATGCGGAACGCGGACGGATTTTCTGTCTGGATCTTCTTGTCTACGCCCCCGGGATGGACAAGATGAATTTCTTCCGTCGCATGGACGCGGTGGCCAGAACTTTCTCCACGCGTCGTCCCCAACCATGAAATGGATTTCCTCCCACATGATTTTTGGGTTTAATCAAAAGTCGGTGGGTCTCTGGATCTGGCTTTCGCTTGTTGCGGCCTTGCTCGTGCCGGTGACCGCTACGGCACAAACACGGTCCGACACCGGGCGTCACAAAGCGAAGCCTCCTGCCGTGACGGCGGATGATTCCGTGTCATCCGTGAAGGACGTGAAATCAGGCGCTGCCGAACGCCGTTGGCACATCGGGATCAGTGGTGGTGTCCAGGGCGGGAGCGATCTGTTCCGGGTCGAAACAATCGACGGTTTTCCTGTTCCCTGGGACCCGGATACCGGAGGAGGATTCCAGTCCTCGCGATTCACGGCTGCCCTTGATCGCAACTTCAGTTTTGGTTTGTATATGACTCGCGACCTGGGCTCGGTCTGGTCGGTGCGCGCGGACTTGGGATATTCCCGCATGGATGTGGCGGCCGAAGCCCTGACCGGACAGACTGGCGCGGTGTTCCTCTTCGACAGAATGGATGTCCTCAACCTGGGGTTGGGTGTGGAGGTCCGCCTGGTTCGGGCCCCTTCCTATCCGTTTCTCAACGCGTCGATGCTGGTCAGCCACCTGGGACCTGTTCGCGCCGAAGATCTGGAACAGACCAACATGGGAGGGCGGCTGGGTCTGGGTTATTTCCATTCATCCCATGAGGTATGGGGTTTGCGGGCGGAGGCTCGTATGTCATGGACGGGATTTTCCATTGGGAATTATGTGCCCCAATCGGAATTGTCTGATCAACCCGCCTTGGATTATGACACCGAGGATCATTTGATATTTTTTGAATTCCTGATAGGAATCCAGGCCAACATCTTATGATCATGAAAATTAATGTCCCCATTGGGAGACAATGAGCGGCTGGAGACCCTTTTTCCTTTCACTACCAAGAGTTTGGGACTATATTTCCCCACCTCTGTTTTCATGAAAATTGGCCTTGAAACGACCCAGGGGATTATTTAATGAGTAATATCATTGCAGTTGTGAATCACAAGGGCGGAACCGGCAAAACGACAACCGCCATCAATTTAGCGGCTGGTCTGACACGGTACAGTGATGTCACCTCTTCCTGCCTGGTGATTGATATGGACCCGCACGGCAGTGCCACCAGCACTCTTCTGGGTAAGTTGGACGGAGAGCCGCCGGCACGCAGCATTTTTGACGTCCTGCGCCGCGCCATTACTCCCCAGGATGGAGTGGCCTCGACAATCTACGACGAAAATATCGATATCCTTCCGGCCAATCCTTCGCTGGAGAGCATGGCCAAGACCCAGATCAATGATCGTTTGTCCAAGGTGGTTGGTTCCCTGGCCACTTCATACGGCTGGATCATCATCGACACGCCTCCGAACCTGGGCGTCCTGACCCAGAATGCCCTGGTGGCCGCTGATTACGCCCTTATCCCGACCCAATGCAGTGGATTGGCGGTGCCGACCCTGCGTCAGATGAAAGAACTTATCGAAAAGATCCAGGAGCGTCAGAATGTCTGGCTTCGGCTGCTGGGGGTCCTGATCACCCAGAAGGACGGACGTACGCCCCTTCAGAAACCCGTGAGGCGTGAACTGGGTCAGGTGTTCGGCGCGGCCGATGTCTTCAAGACCATTATCACGAACAACATCAAGATCGAGGAAGCCCCGGCCAACTCCCAGAGCATCTACGCCTACGATTCGGGTTGTCTGGGCGCTTCGCTCTATCGGGATTGGATCAAGAAGGAATTCCTGAAGAAGCACCAGAAGCTGGAAAAGAAGAAGGTGGAGACCAAGGAGGCAGCCGAGCTGGCCAAGGAAAAGGAAGGCTAGCCGCGGACAAAGGGATTGCTCGATTTTTCACGACCGACGGTCGTGTCCGGGCCATGGCCCGAAACCACGATAGTATTGTCCGGGAGCGTGTAGATGTGCTCCCGGATACTTTTTTCCAGGGTATCGAAATCCCCGCCCGGCAGATCGGTTCGACCGATCGAACCGGCGAACAGACAATCGCCGACAATGGCGCAGCCCGGCCCGGATCCCGTGGCCGGTTCCGGCAGGATGAACATGACCTGGCCGGGGGAGTGGCCCGGTACGTGCCGGACCTCGATCATTCCGCCGGCGAACGGCAAAGTGGTCCCATGGGAAAGATCAGGCAGGCAGCGGGGCACGGTGCTTGCGGGAAAGCCATAGGCCATTTGGACGGCAGGCATTTCCTGGATGAGAGGCAGGTCGGCCTCGTGGCAAACGAGGGGCAGGTCGTGGACTTCCTGGATGGCAGCGGCCGCCCCCACATGATCGAAGTGTCCATGGGTAGCCAGAAGAGTCGTCAACTTACATCCCGACGCCTTGACGGCAGCCAAAAGTCTGTCGGGTTCCTCACCCGGATCAATCAGGATCGCTTCGTTCCCTTCAGGGCTCTTTCCGGTCAGCAGAACCGCGTTCATTTGCAGTGGCCCGACGGGTAGAACTTCCAGCTTCCAATCCATGAATGACCTCATCCCCGACGGCTCGGGCCGCCAGGATATTTAAAATGCCGACCCCGGATCTGACCGGGGCCGGCGGTGTGAAAAACAACTCACTACGACCCTGCGGTCTCTCAACCGTCGTAGTACTCCCGGCCAAGATGCGTGATGACCTCTTCACCCATCATCCAGCGCAGGGTGTTCTTGAGTTTGGTCTGCTGGATGAAGATGTCATGCTCAGCAGTCAAACCTTCCGGGGTCACCGGGCTCTTGAAGTAGAAGGACAGCCATTCCTGGATGCCGCCAGGCAGGCCCGCACGCTTGCCCAAATCCAGCAACAGGGCCAGGTCCAGCACCAGCGGCGCGGCCAGGATGGAGTCGCGGCAGAGGAAATCGACCTTGATCTGCATGGGGCGTCCGCACCAGCCGAAGATGTCGATGTTGTCCCAGCCTTCCTTGTTGTCGCCGCGGGGCGGATAGTAGTTGATCCGCACCTTGTGATAGAGATTGCCGTACAGGTCGGGGTAGAGCTCCGGCTGCAGGATGCTGTCCAACACGCTGAGCTTGGACTCTTCCTTGGTCTTGAAGGATTCGGGATCGTCCAGAACCTCGCCGTCCCGGTTGCCCAGGATATTGGTGGAGAACCAACCCGAGATGCCAAGCTGGCGGGCCTTGAAACCCGGCGCCAGGATGGTCTTCATCAGGGTCTGTCCGGTCTTGAAGTCCTTGCCGCAGGTACCACTGCCCATTTCCTTGGCGAGTTCCTCGAGAGCCGGCACGTCGCCGCTCAGGTTCGGGGCGCCGTTGGCGTAGGGGATGCCCATCTTCATGGCCGCGTAGGCGTAGATCATGCTGGGTGGGATGTCCCTGCTGTCTTCGCGGAGTCCCTTCTCGAAGGCGGCCAGGTTTTCATGCACGGCCGTTTTGGTCATGAAGATTTCAGTGGAACCGCACCAGATCATCACCAGACGGTCGCAGCCGTTTTCCTTCTTGAAGTTTTCCATGTCCTGCATGAGGGCTTCGGCCATTTCCATCTTGGTGCCGGTTTTGACATAGGTGCCTTCCAGCTTTTTCACGTAATACTGGTCGAAGACGGCCTTCATGGGTTTGATTTTTTCCAGCTGGGGCTTGAGCTGGTCAAGCAGTTCCTTCTCCAGGACACCGGCATTGACGGCGGCGTCGTAGACCGAATCCTCGAAAATATCCCATCCGCCGAACACCAGGTCGTCGAGCTCGGCAACCGGAACGAAATTTCGTACCAGGGGCTGGCGGCCCTCGGTTCGTTTTCCAAGACGGATGTGACCCATCTGGGTGAAGCTGCCGATGGGCAGACGAAGGCCGTCACGGATGGCGTGGACACCGGCGACGAATGTGGTGGAGACGGCGCCCATGCCGGGGGTCAGGATACCCAGCTTACCGGCCGCAGGCTTTATGTTCAGTTTTTCAGGCATATCGCAAGCTCCTCTCAAAATGATTCCTCTAAGACTATAATTCCCGGATCAGTCAGGAACGGTTCAATGAAACGCTTGTGAGTGATCCGGCTTGGAACAGTTTAGGATCATGACCATCATAAGGCAAAAGAAATATTGGGTTTTCAGGTCTCATTAACAACTCTGAAAAGTGGAGATTAGCAAATTGTCGGTTAGTTAAAGCGCTGAATTCAAAGGTTCTATCTCGTAGGGCCCCTGAGTAATTAATCAAATGCGATTGTTTTTAAATCGTAAGCGGGAAAAAAAAACAAATTGGAGGGTGGACATGACCTAAAATCATGTGTTATTATAGTAATCCAATCGCCCGATTGAATTATGTTTTCCTTTGGATATTATCGGGCGTGGAAAAACCAGGAATAATTTCCGGAAGGATCAAATGGCCCAAAGCTAACGCGTTCATTATCTTTCAGCCTTGATTACACCAACTTTGCTTTGGCAAAGGGAGAATGGCACCATGAAGGAAGACGCGGCAGCTTTTGCGGTTGTTGATGGCGAATTCGTCGTTAATGGTCCTAAGCTCTTCATCCCCGCGGATACCACTCGCTACTTCGGAGTCCAGGGCCGTTTCAAACGGGCCTTCGATCTGTTGGCGGCATCCTTGATGCTTATTGTGGTTTCCCCCGTAATGCTGGTGATCGCCCTGTTGATCAAGAAGACCAGCCCCGGTCCCGTCCTGTTCGCCCAGGAAAGACTGGGCAAGGATGGACAGCCTTTCAAATTCTACAAGTTCCGTTCAATGGAACACAACAGCGATGACGCCATCCACCGGCAATTCGTCTCCATGTTCATAGGAGGGGACGCCGATGGTTGCGCTGATACCAA
>JAGLCY010000102.1 GCA_023270185.1 Candidatus Krumholzibacteriia bacterium
ACCTCGCTGGATGAACTTCCTCAACTGTTCAATATTCTCATGGGTGAGATGTCCCTGGTCGGTCCACGGCCTCCCATCGCCTATGAGATTGAAAACTACCAACCCTGGCACATGGAACGCCTGAAGGCTGTCCCCGGGCTCACCGGCCTGTGGCAGGTCAGCGGACGCAGCTCTGTCTCTTTCGAAGAAATGGTGCGGCTGGATATCCGCTACATCAACAACTGGTCGCCTTGGCAGGATTTCGTCATTCTGCTGAAGACCATTCCCGTGGTTTTTCAGGGTACCGGAGGGTATTAGCAGCGGCAGTCCGGTAAATTGTCCGGGCTGCCGGAGCGGCGATCCTTTCCCCGACTGTTCCGGGGTGCAATCCGAAAAATGTCAGCAGGAGTTTAAAGCATTGTCTCGTTGCGCCGATATCCAAGGAGTTCGTCCGTAACAGCGGGGTAGCTTTGGGTATCGTTTACTCGTCCAATGAAAGCGAGCCGAAAATGACAGGAATTGGTGTGATCGGATGCGGGTACTGGGGACCCAACCTGATCAGAAATTTCAATAGCCAGGCCGACGCCGACCTGATTGCCATTTCCGACCTCGATGAGAATCGGTTGAACACCGTGGGGCTTCTTTATCCCAATACACGGAAAACGACCGACTACCGGGATCTTATCAATGATCCAGCCATCGACGCGGTGGTGGTCGCCACCCCGATGTCGACTCATTTCGACCTGGGAATGGAAGTGCTGGCAGCCGGCAAACACCTGTTTGTCGAAAAACCCATGGCCACAAACAGCGAAGATTGCCGCACCCTGATAAAAACCGCGGCCGCCAAAGATCTGAAACTCATGGTTGGGCACACTTTCGTCTATTCACCTCCGGTGCGGATGATCAAACAGCTTCTGGACGATGGGGAACTGGGTGACATCTACTACGTCAATATCTCGCGGGTGAACCTGGGCATCTTCCAGAAGGACGCCAACGTGATCTGGGACCTCGCGCCCCACGACGTGGCCATGCTCAATTTTCTGTTCGGAGCCGAGCCCATTGCCGTCAGCGGGACCGGTCACTGCTACGTCCAAAAGGAACGTGGAATCGAGGATGTGGCCTTCGTGACCCTCGAGTATCCCGGTGGCAAGCTCGTTCACATCCATGTCAGCTGGCTGGATCCCAACAAGATCCGCACCTGCACTTTTGTAGGCAGCAAGAAGATGCTGGTGTATGATGACGTCTCACCCTCGGAGAAGATCCGCCTCTACGACAAGGGCGTGGATGTGCAGCCGCACTACGAGGGTTTCGGTGAGTTCCAGTTGCTTTACCGCTCGGGCGACATCTTTTTGCCGCACGTCGACACCTACGAGCCGCTGAAGTCCCAGGCCGCCCACTTCCTGGAGTTTATCCAGGGCAAGGTGGTTTGCCAGAGCGATGGCACCCATGGCCTGAAGGTCGTCGAGGTGCTGGAAGCCGCCTGTCAGTCCGTCAAGGAAGACGGTCGGCGGATTACCCTGGAGCCCATCGCCTGACCTTGACCGGCAAAGGCGGAGGACACTTGGCGACCAGACCGATTCGCGTGGCCATGATCGGCCAGAAGGGATACCCGCCAGTCCACGGCGGGATCGAAAAACACGTAGCCGAGCTCGCGGCCAGGTTGCCCGGGCTCGGGTGCGATGTTGAAATCTACAGCCGTCCGCACTACAGCGCGGCCAATGGGCCGGCTGATCTGGCGGGTGTGCGCATTTGTCGGTTGCCCAGTATTCCCACCAAACATCTGGATGCCATCAGCCATACCATCCTGTCCACCGGACACGCGCTGTTCCACGGTGCCGACGTGGTGCACTACCACGCGCTGGGACCGGGCCTGTTGTCCGGTGTGCCCCGTTGGATGACTCGCCAGTCGACGGTTGTGACCGTGCACGGTCTGGATTGGCAGCGGGAAAAATGGGGCCGCGTGGCAAGTGGTGTGTTGAGGCTGGGGGAGTCGGCCAGTGTCGGTCTGCCCAACAGGACGATCGTCGTCTCAAGAGCTCTGCGTGAACATTATCTTGAACATCACAAGCGGGCCACGACGTACATCCCCAACGGGATCGCGCCTCCTGTATACAAGGAACCGCAGTTGATCCTGGAGCAGGGGATCGAGAAGGAGTTTGTTCTTTTTGTCGGCCGGTTGGTGCCGGAAAAAGGCTGCCATCTGCTGTTGGAGGCCTGGCGAAAGCTGCCCAGCCCGGTGCGGGACCGCTACGACCTGGTGATCGCTGGCGATGCCGGATTCACGCCCTCGTACGTGGAGGAGTTGCGGCAGGCTGCCCCCAGGGGCGTCCGGTTCTTGGGGTACGTGCACGGGCCCATCCTGGAAGAATTGTACACCAATACCGCCCTGGTCGTATTGCCTTCCACCCTTGAAGGTTTGTCAATCACCCTCCTGGAGGGCATGAGTTACGCCCGCTGCTGCCTGGTTAGCGATATCCCGCCCAACATCGAGGCGGCGGCAGGTGAAGCGGTCCTGTTCGAAAGTGGAAACACCCGGGATTTGGGCGATAAGATCGCTGATCTGCTGAACGACCCTGAACTCCGAAGGAAAAAGGGTGAGACGGCCCAGATACGCGCCATCGAGAACTATTCATGGGATCGGGTGGCTTCCCTGACGGCCGACCTCTACCGGGAAATGGTCCGGTAATCGGGTGGTTTCGGGCCAATTTGAATTTGACAAAACGGGGGGCATCCATTATCTCTTCATAACCTTTCGAGCGGGCATAGCTCAGCTGGTAGAGCACTACCTTGCCAAGGTAGCTGTCGCGAGTTCGAGTCTCGTTGCCCGCTCCAGATAAACAACTTGCGTGACCCGAGTTTCATCTACCAGCACGGGTTGCAAAGTCGTTGCAAAAAACCCGGCGCTTCCCGCGTCGGGTTTTCTGTTTGTAGGCAATGGGAGATCCGGAAAAGGCCGGAGAGGGTCGGGTTGACATCACACTTGTAATGAAACATTATTCCTGATCCAGGAGGCGGCATGGCCAAGTGGTTAAGGCGACGGTCTGCAAAATCGTTATCCCCGGTTCGACTCCGGGTGCCGCCTCCAGTTTCCCCCCTTCCCAATATTTCAGAGAATTTTCAAGCACCTCGGGATTGACACTTCCGCCGCCGCTATCCATTATCCCTGTCACCAGTTGTTTCCCGTGCCGGGATGGCGAAACTGGTAGACGCAAGGGACTTAAAATCCCTCGGAGCGTTGCTCCGTGCCGGTTCGAGTCCGGCTCCCGGCACCATCCACATCCTGGACCCTCTGGGGGTTGCCGTGCGCCTGGCCTTCCTTTCCATCGGCCGGCATATCCACACCGAACGGTGGATCCGCTGGTTCAGCGAGCGTGGACACGAGTGCCATCTGCTGACCGTTCAGCCGGGACCGGTGGAAGGCGTCACTGTTCACGACATCACCTCTTCCGTTGGTCCCAAGCCCCTGCGCTACGCTTTGTCCCTGATCAAGGTGTGGCGGCTCCTGAAGCGGATCAGACCCGATCTGTTGAACACGCATTTCCTGACCGGGTACGGCTACTGGGGCAGGTTCAGCGGTTTCCGGCCCAACGTGTTGACCGTCTGGGGTGACGACGTCTATGTCACCCCATTCGAAAGCGCGGTAAAGAACCGCCTGGCGCGAATGGCGCTGGCGGGTTGCGACGCGGTGACGGGGGACTCTTCGGATATCCTGGCTGTGGCCGCGGATCTAGGCGCTGATCCCTCCCGCTGTTTCCGGATTTTATGGGGTGTGGATTTCGAGATTTTTCAGCCGGGCCGTGATATGGAATGGCGACGGAAACTGGGGTTCGAGGATGGCGATCTGCTTTATTTTTCTGCGCGAAGTTATACCCAGCCCTATTACAACATCGATACCGTGATCGAGGCCGCGGCCCTGGTGATGAAGCGGGAGCCGCGCGCGCGTTTTCTTTTTTCCGGGTACGAAGGTGACCCGGAACCTTTCCGGCGTCGGGCGGCCGAAGCGGGAATCGAAGATGTCATGACCATGCTGGGCAGGTTACCCCACCGAGAATTCGCCACGGCCCTGAAGTCATGCGACGTGTTCATCTCCGTACCTTCGGTTGACGCCACGGCGGTCAGTCTTCTGGAAGCCATGTCCTGCGCCAGCGGCATCATCATTTCCAGTCTGCCGTCCTCCATGGAGTGGATCAGGGACGGCCACTCCGGGCTCGTGGTCAATCCCCGTGATGTCCAGGGGCTTGCGGATGCCATGTTGAGATTTGCAGGGGACCCCGGGTTCCTCGTTTCGGCCGGCCAGGCCGCCATGGCGACGGCCCACCAGGTGGCGGGATTCGAGACCAATATGGAGTACGTCGGGTCCATCTTCGAGCATCTGGTGAATGGAGGTTCCCTTCCTGTCGAGGTAAGCCTGACGGTGCTTGGGGCGCAGGGGGATGGTGAGTGAGATGAAACTTTCGGTTATCATCCCCACCATGAACAAGGTCGCGTTATTGGAGAAGACCCTTGACGCCTTGTCGGTCCAGGATATGGCGCCGGGCGATGAGTGGGAAATCGTCGTGGTCAACGACGGGAGTACTGACGATACCGGCGCGTTCCTGGAATCCCGCCAAGGGACCGGTGGTGCTTCCCTGGTTGTGGTGGCTCCGCCCGCCAATGTCGGTCGTGCCAAGGCTCGGAACCTGGGAGCCCGGGCTGCCCGGGGAACCTGGATCCTTTTTCTCGATGACGACATCGTCGCGCCTCCGGGGTTGCTTCGGGCTCACCTGGCGCTTCTGGAACGAAATCCCGGCTGTGGTGTCATCGGATACGCGGTGACGGATCCCGACCTGGTCGACGCTCCCCATTTTCACTACCTGGATTCCCGCGGAGTTGCCCGCCTTCAACCCGGGCCTGCACCGGGTCGGTATTTTGTGACCCAGAACGCTTCGGTTCCTCGTAGCGCGTTCCTGGAAGTGGGCGGGTTCGACGAAGAGTTTTCCACTTACGGATTCGAGGATATGGAATTGGCCTTTCGCCTGGAGGAGGAGGCCGGGGTCGGCTTCCTCGCTCTTGCGGCGCCGGTTCCCCATCACGTACATCACCACACCCTGACTCAGTATCTCGACAAGAAAATTGAATCTGGACGATACTCCCTGCCGCACCTGGCCCGTCTTCACCCTGCCAGGATTCGGGAAATGAATCTCCATTACGTGGTGGATGCTCAAGGCCAGCCCGGACTGACTTTTATGGGCCACCTGTTGCGTTGGATCACAGGCTCCTGGGTTGGTCGCGGCCTTCCGGGGCTGATGGCCGTCTGGCCCGTTCGGGCCAACCACCGTCCGTGGTGGCCATCGTTTTACTTCAGGATGATGAGTCTCACTGTCTTGAGTTGCTTTCACCAAGGAATGACAGAGACCTCTGGTCAGTAAGAATCAACGCCATTCCGGCACAGTGGACTGCCAAAATGACATGACTCGCTTGTGAGTCGATTTGTTAGATCATGTCATCATATTGAACGAACCCCGGTAAATCCATCAATTGAAATAAAATACATGATTTATTCTCTCAGAGAATTTTGGGCACGCCACTTGTAATAGGACCTGTGAGCAATTTTGTTTTCAAAAACTCACGCGAATGGAGATAAACATGGGTAAGATAATCGGGATTGATCTGGGAACGACCAACAGCGTGGTCTCCGTCATGGAAGGCGGCGAAGCCAAGGTCATCCAGAACAAGGAAGGCAATCGCACGACCCCTTCGGTCGTTGCCTGGAATAAAAACGGAGAGCGTCTGGTGGGGTTGCTTGCCAAACGGCAGGCGGTCACCAACCCGTCCGATACGGTCTATTCGATCAAACGCTTCATGGGGCGGCGGTTCAACGAGGTTTCGACCGAGATGACCGAGGTGCCCTACGTTGTGGTCAAGGACGCCAGCGGCGATGTGCGCATCAAGACCAGTCACGGGGAGTTTTCTCCTCCGGAAATTTCCGCTCAGATTTTGCGCACCCTGAAGGAAACCGCCGAGGAATATTTGGGTGAGCCGGTGACCGAAGCCGTCATCACCGTTCCCGCCTACTTCAACGACAGCCAGCGCCAGGCTACCAAGGATGCCGGCAAGATCGCCGGTCTCGAGGTCAAGCGCATCATCAACGAACCCACGGCGGCAGCCCTGGCTTATGGTCTGGAGCGCAAGGGCGAAGAGACCATCGCGGTGTTCGACCTTGGCGGCGGCACGTTTGATATTTCCATCCTGGAAATCGTCGATGGGGTTTTCTCCGTTCTGGCCACCAACGG
>JAGLCY010000103.1 GCA_023270185.1 Candidatus Krumholzibacteriia bacterium
ATGATGTCCGATGGGTGACTGGGATCCTGCTCCCAGAAGATGTCGTTGTAGTCGAAGGCCCGCACCAACAGGCTGTTCATCAAAGCGGCGTTGGAAGCATTTGTCCGCGCGCCGTTGCCGATCAGGGTCGACTCGGGAGTGCCCCCCAGCTTGTCGATGAAACGGTACATGGCCGCCATGTCCTCGTTGGGAACCGCGGCCAGGGCGCAACCCACACTGTCCAGCAGAAAGCGTTTGGCTTCCTTTACCGACACGGCGGGGATATCCTCAAAGCGCAGATTGATGGCGAAATCGGCCATCTTGCGTGTGATGCTACTCATCGTTTCCTCCTGCCGGATCCGGGGATCCGGTAGCCGGGGTTCTCGATCAATCAGTGAAAATCTTGTAGACGGCGCAGAAATCCTCATCGGCCAGCCCCGCGGCGCGGGCCCTGATGAACGCCTCGTTGGCAGCCGCCGCAGAAGGCAGATACTGGACCAGATTATCGCCCAGGGCCATGGCCAGACGCAAATCCTTTTGCATGTGTTTCAAGGGAAACGCGGGAGTGAAATCACCCTTGGCCATCAGCGGCCCCTTCCCGGCGAACATGGGGTTGGCCAGGGCTCCGGCGGCCAGTACGTCCAGGATGTCGGCGCTTTCCAGGCCTCCCTTGGCGCCAAGGGCCAAGCCTTCACAGAAGGATGTCATCATGCCCCCCATGATCATGTTGACGATCAATTTCATGCGCGCCCCATTCCCCACCTCACCAAGGAAAAAGCGCTTCTTGCCCATGATGTCCAACAGGGGCGCGGCTTCCCCGTACAACCCCTCGTCGCCCGCGGCCAGGATGATCAACGTGCCGTCTTCGGCCGGCATTTTCGTGCCGGATACCGGGGCCTCCAGGAAACGTCCACCGGCCTCGGTTACGACCTCGGAAACCCACCGACTGGTTGTCTCATCCACGGTCGACATATCAACGTAGCCCTTGCCGGCGCTGATTCCTTCCAGAACACCGTTCGGATCCAATACGATCGCTTCAACCGCGGCCGGATCGGCCAGCATCGCAAACGTGATGTCCGATGCAGCCACCACTTCCCGCGCCGTGGCCGCCCGGTTGGCGCCCATCGCCACCAACGGGTCACATTTTCCCGCTGTTCGATTCCAGACGGTGACTTCGTGCCCCGCCCTGATCAGGTTGGCTGCCATGGGAGCGCCCATGATGCCGAGACCCAGGAATCCGTATTGCGCCATTGAACTTTCCTTCCGCCGGTAAAAAAAGCGGGACGGCACAAGGCCGCCCCGCTCGGATGCGGGCCTAACCCGCAATTGGTCGCTATCGCTTAGACAACGCCCTGGTCCAGCATCGAGTCGGCAACCTTGATGAAGCCGGCGATGTTGGCGCCGTTGACGTAGTTGCCCGGAGTGCCGAATTCTTCCGCAGCCGCCGCGCTGGCGTTGTGGATGTCCTTCATGATCCGCTGCAGCTTCGCGTCGACCTCTTCGCGGGTCCAGCCGTAACGCATGCTGTTCTGGCTCATCTCGAGACCGGAAACAGCCACGCCACCGGCATTGGCGGCCTTGCCGGGACCGTAGAGGATCTTGGCGTCCAGGAACTGGTTCACGCCTTCGGGGATCGTCGGCATGTTGGCGCCTTCACTGATAACGTAAACACCGTTGTTCAGCAGGTTCTTGGCGTCGACAGCGTTGATCTCGTTCTGCGTGGCGCACGGGAAGGCGCAATCGGCCTTGTGGTTCCACAGCGGGTTGTGATCGAGCTCGGGATCAACCGCGGTGTAGACGGCGCTGCTGAATTTGTCGGCGTATTCCTTGATACGGCCGCGCTTGACGTTCTTCAGTTCCATGATGAAGGCCAGCTTCTCGCGATCGATGCCGCCTTCGTCAAAGATGTAGCCGCTGCTGTCCGAAGCGGTCAGGGGCTTGGCGCCCATGTCGAGCAGCTTCTCGGCCGCGTACTGGAACACGTTACCGGATCCTGACACGAGAGCGGTCTTGCCCTCGAGGGTTTCGTTGCGGGTCTCGAGCATGTTGGCGGCGAAGTACACCGCGCCGTAACCCGTGGCCTCGGGACGAATCAGGGAACCGCCCCAGTTCAGACCCTTACCGGTCAGGATGCCGGTGAACTCGTTGCGCAGTTTCTTGTACTGGCCGAACAGGAAGCCGATCTCACGACCACCCACGCCGATGTCGCCGGCGGGCACGTCGGTGTTCGGACCGATGTGGCGGAACAGTTCGCTCATGAAGGCCTGGCAGAAGCGCATCACTTCGATATCGCTCTTGCCCTTGGGGTCGAAGTCCGACCCGCCCTTGCCGCCGCCCATGGGCAGCGTGGTCAAGCTGTTCTTGAAGACCTGCTCGAAGGCCAGAAACTTCAGGATGCCCAGGTTCACGCTGGGGTGAAGGCGCAGGCCGCCCTTGTAGGGACCGATGGCGCTGTTCATCTCGATGCGGAAGCCCTTGTTGACCTGGACTTCGCCGCTGTCGTCAACCCAGGGAACCCGGAACAGGATGACGCGTTCGGGCTCGACGCATCGCTCAAGGATCTTGGCCTTGCGGTATTCCGGACGTTTGTCCAGGACCGGCCAGATGGACTCGACGACTTCTTCGACCGCCTGATGGAATTCCACTTCCGCGGGATTCTTGGCGATGACGTTTTCCATGAAGGCAGCAACGTTCTGAGCCATTTTCGGTTCTCCTTGTTGACTGGACTTTATGTAGCTTCCGGCCCCGGGGACCGGAACCCATTTGCCGGAAAAACATGGAAATCCGCCAAGGGTGGCGCAAGGAAATTCATACCCGGACAGTAGTTTTGTTGAGGGATTAACAGATTCCCATATGGTGTGACCTTGCAAGCTGTTGCAAGTATTTGGATTGGCTCGCAAACCAGAGCCGGGACTTTCCCCCGATCTCACGATTGACAATGGTTTTCAACTGATTTTGTCCCCGCCCGGAGGTTCCCGGATCAGGAGTTCAGAGCTTCCGCTGACATTTTCGAATTTGCGGAACCATCTCATCAGCCCGGCATACGAGGCGGGACCACCTGATGACACCTTCCTGCTTCCATGTTATGGTGCATTGGTGGAGTAATGTTTTCCGGCAAAACCCGAATGACACAGGAGGGCAGCATGGATTATCACGAACTGCAAAAAACCCGCGTGGCCGACCTGAGGGAAATGATGAAGGAACATCTCCCGGATGTTAAGGGCCTGACCGGTCTCAAAAAAGAGGAACTGGTGGAACAACTGGCTGACAAGCTGGACATCGAAAAACCACACAAACATGTGGCCGCCGGCCTCGGTAAAAGAGCCATCAAGGCCGAAATCAGGGATCTGAAACTGAAACGCCAAGCCGCCCTGGAGGCCAAGGACTACGAAGAACTGAAAAAGTTCCGCCGTCAGATCCATCGCCGCAAACGGCAACTACGCAGAATGATGTACCTTTCCTGATCTGGTCCGGTGGGTATCCATATAACTCAAGGACCGGTAATCCGCAGGGCGCAAGCCTGAGAACATCCGGTCCTTGACGTATATGGATACCCACCGGACCAGATCAGGAAAGCTGCAGCATCCGGGCAGCGTCGGTTACCGCGTTGATCTTTGCAGCAAGACCTTTACCGGACGCCACTTCATCGTCGGATAAATACGTGATGTCGAGCATTTCTTCTACGCGGATTCCCGTTCTGGAAAAATTCATTTCCTGCAGGGCCTGACTCCAGCCCCGAAACCACTCGTCAAGCAACTCATGTTGCTTTGCGTTACCACGGAAATGGACCAACAGGTCGATGTCGCTTTCCGGTTCCGCCGTTCCGTTTTTTACCGACCCGTAGAGATAAACCGCCTCGACCCCGAACCGGGCCGCATCCATGGACCGCACCATCCGTTCGGCCATACGGAAACGCCATCTCCAGAATTGGCGCGGTTGGTGCTCGGCGGCGGGGACGGCTCCTGCCTTCATCGGGCCATCATCATCTGCTTCGTCCAACACTGCCACCGCTTCCTCCAGGTCGGCATTCATGTGGACCCGCAGGACCTGGCCTCCGGAAATCGCCGGCACATCGATGACCCGAATGCAATCCGCCAGATCCGCGAAATCGGGCGCGAGCTCACACAGAAGATTGTCCGATCCCAAAAGGAAATCCTCGTGGAACACCACATCGGACTCATCCGGATAAAGAGGCAGATACCGGATATGGGCCTCGACCAGGTCCTGGAAGAAGTGGGTACCGAAAGACAGGTCCGGAACATAGTTGCCCTTGCGCCGGGCCACCTCGATCAGCATGGCGGTGTTGTTGATGTCGGCATAGGTGACGTTCACGCCGAGTTTGATGTCGCCACGGCTGCCCCAGCGACCCGGACCCATCAGGATGAACTTGCGTTTGGGCAGCAATCTGTTGAGCAGGCCGACGGCCCGACCGACCCGCTTCATCTTCTCGGGTGTTGCCAGTTTGCCGTATTCCTCAGGCACGACGTAGACTATGTGCGAAATATCCGGCACCCAACCGTTGGAAATGAATTTCCGGGCGGAAAAAATCACCCTGTCCGCGTCGATGTCACGTGGAATCGGCGCGGGAGCCGCATCACCGGTCATGGCCTGGGGGCGGCATTGCAGCAAATAGAAATCCTCGCCGTCGTGGGCGAATTCGATGTCCACCGGATTGCCCAGATACTGGGCCAGAGTGGTCATCAGCAAGTGCAGTTTGGGGATCAGTTCCGTATCGGTGAGCAGGCCCTCCATATCAGCCACCAGATCATCGGCCTGGGGATCCATCATGAAGCGTGAGGTCTTTTGCAGCATTCCGTCGCGGTGCACGGAGAAGATCTTGTCAACCAGGGGAAAGTCCGTCCCCGCCTCGTGCAGGAGATCCTTCAGCTTTACCGTCTCGAAGCGGTTGGTCTCCAGGTTGATGACGTCGGCCGATTGCGGACTGTAACGCAGGACTTCATCGACCGAGACGCTGGCCCGCAATCCGGGCTGGCCAGGCACCGCGAGAATGGGAAAGTCATCCCCCACCCGGTCAACCGCCCGCGTGCCGAGGCCCGGCACCATGCGAATCAACCCGTCTTCACGGTTGATGCGCGGCGACCAGCGGAATTCGTTGAGACTGAAAGCCACGCCGGCGAAAGCCGGCAGCCACCAGCGGCCCACCCTTTTGCCCACCACTTCCTGGATCAGGATACCCATTTCCTCGACGAATTCAGTCAGCCCCCGTTCACGCCGGTATTCGATGGGATCGGGCCCCAGGATAGAGGCCCACACTTCGGCCACCGCGTCCTGCAGGGCATCAAGGCGCTGCTCGCGATCACCCTGGTTGGCCAGGAACAGGCTCTTGTACTTGCCCGAAAACGCTGTGCCGAAACGGTCTTCCAGAAGACTCGAACTGCGGATGATCAGGGGCGTCTCCCCGAAGAAGTCGAGGGCCTTGCCGAGCCCCTCGGTAACCTCCGGGGGGAAGGTGCTGTTCTTGAACAGCTGGATCATGTTGGGGTATTCGCGACGGACCTGGGAGATCTCCTTGAACTTCTGGTCCATCACGTCGTCGAGCTCGTTGAGCTTGATGAAATCCATGATGGCATCCGAAATGATGGACCACGTACGGGGCATCTTGACCTTGGCAATCCCCCGGTCATCGGCTTCGGGCTGGCCCAGGATCCAGTGGGCCAGAAGCAGCCCCGCGGCCTTGCCCCCCATCTTGCCGTGACTTTCATCTGTCATGATCATCTGATCGAGCAGTTCATGGAAATCCGTTATGCGGACCACTTCCTTGGCCACATTGATGTAGTCAAGCTGCTCGGTCAAAAAGCGCTGGATAAGGGACACACGCAGACTCTTGAGCGTGCTCATGGTCAACCCGCTGCGTCCCCGCAGGACGTCGTTGTACCGGCGGATCGCGTCGGCGATTTCGGGCATCGTGCGCCGTGGATCTCCCACCACGGTACTGAAGAAGCTGGCCTTGTCCTCCATGATCCACTTGTGCACGCGCTCGGTGATTTCATCGTCCCCGAGAAATTCGGCGGCCAGTTCAAAGGGACCGCAGGACATCAGTGGGGAGTCCTCAAGACGCACCCGCGCGCCGGGAACATTGGCCCCGCCGGATGACGAGATATCCGGCAAATCAATCGCTCCGTCCACTTCAGCCAGCATCTGCTGGGCCCTCGACAAACCGATGGAGCAGAGATGGTTGAGCATCTTGCGCGAAACCCGCAGGAACTGGTTCCCACGGGTTTTGCGCATCTTCTCGATCAGCTGCCGCCATTCAGGAACCTGGTTGTCCGATCCACCGGCAAGGTTATTGTTGTCGGGGGATCCACTCATTCGCTACACCCAGCCCCGATCACGGCACGCAGACGCAACCTTATTAATGGCAACTACATATGCAGCATCCCTCATGTACATCTTTTGCTTTCCAGCCAGATCGCTGATCGAGTGGTAGGCCGAGGTCATCTTCTTGTCCAGCCTGGATACGACGTCATCCCGCTCCCAGAAGTAGTTCATGTTGCACTGCACCTGCTCGAAGTAGCTGCAGGTCACACCGCCGGCGTTGGCAAGAAAATCCGGGATCATGAAAATCCCGCGCTCCTGGATGATCGCGTCGGCTTCCGGGGTCGTGGGACCGTTGGCGCCCTCGGCGATGATCTTCACCCGGTCCGAAATCCGGCCGACGTTCTTATCGGTGATCTGGTGTTCCAGAGCCGCCGGCAAAAGGATATCCACGTCCCGGTCGATCCAGTCGTCGCCCGGGATCACTTCGTAACCCAGGTCTTTCGCCTTGTCCTTGTCGATGCCGCCGAACCGGTTGGTGATCCCTTTCAGTTCCTCGAGATCGATACCGGAAACCTTGTGGAAGGCGTAGGTTGTCTGCTCCTCCTGATCCCAGCTCGAGACGCAGACCACGGTGCCGCCCATCCGCGTGTACAACTCGATGGCGTACTGGGCCACGTTGCCGAAACCCTGGATGCTGGCCGTGGTGTCCTC
>JAGLCY010000104.1 GCA_023270185.1 Candidatus Krumholzibacteriia bacterium
TGGGGATTGAACGGGTTCGGGACCACATAGGGTCTGTTGATCAGCGCAGGTTGGATGTCGTCTCCCACGGCGGAAGCCCGCGAGATGATCCAGTCCAGGACCGAGGTCATCACGGTGTTCCGCTGGCTCGCCGAAGACAGGCCTTCGAAGCCGAAGGCGGCGAAGAAGGTGCGTCCCCTGTCGTAGGCCCCCCGGACTGCGGCGTCCTGCCCTGTGTTGTAGGTCATGGAGGTTGCGCCGTTACCAAGGGTGACGATCTCGTCGGGGCTGGTATTGTTGTTGGCCCCGTCGCCACCGTTGATACCCAGCATCATTCCGTTCGATACGGGGTCGCCAGGCACGCCGTTGACGATGCTGGCGGCCGCGTTGTCGGCCAGGTAGTCGACGCCCAGCAGATCCTGGAACCAGGCGTGGGCCGAGGCCGAGTAGAGTGGGCTGCCGGGGTTACAGAAATCACGGGTAAGATTCTGGCCCGTCAGGAAAAGATTGCCGCCGTTCCTCACGTATTCCATCAGGCTCGATCGATCGCCATCGTCAAGACCCTGGCCGTTGGTGCCGACGGACCAGACCACAGCGTCGAAGGAGGCCAGATCGGTCGTCGTCAAAACGCCCATCACCTCACGGGTCCAGGTGGCATGGGAACGGCCGGTGGAAGCAATGGCGTCACTGAAATAAGTCTCGTATCCCGCGCCGCCGTCCGCGTCGACATTCAGGACATCCAGGCCTGATGTGATGATCGAAAACTCGTTGGTTTCAACAACGGCCGGGTTGCTCAGGCTTTTTACCGTGACGATGGACGTTCCCTTGCCTTCTTCGACGGCGGCGGTGATGGCGAAATCGAGATTGGTGGATTCCCCGGGCCCCAGAATGAAGGTGTGGACCGTATAGGAGGGAGGGTAACAGACCGGCCCCTCGCAGATGGTGGCCTGCCAATAGACGGGCATGTCCTTGACCAGGGTGACCCGGAACGAGTCGGTCAGGGCGCTGGTGTTGGTGAAATGGGTCACGTAATCCTGGAGGACAAGCATGTCCTTGACCGCGCCCTGCTGGCCGAAGGACCAGTCGAAGGAATACTGGGCCAGGGCGGAGCCGGCAGTCAGCAGGACCAGAATCGTCGACAGGATGATGATGACAGGAGCAGGGCGAAGGGCTCTCATCGGGGGTTCCTTTCAGGTGATGTGGAGGGGGCCTTGCTGGAGCCCGCCTGCAGGATTGCGTGGCTGATGTCGTGCTGGACGAACGCGATGGCGACATAGTTGTCGGGCGCCGCGCCGCCTCTGCTCAAGGTGAGGTTGAATTCCTGGGGATCCTCGACGGTCAGGGCGCCCAGGGCCGGCAAGGTGTCCACGCGGTCACGGAAAACATGGTGGAATTCGGTCTGGGTGTTGAGACCGGGGGCGGGATCGATCACGATGACTTCCTCGAAGATGGCCACGAACAGGACATGACCTGTCAGGTCAGCGTCCCGGATTGCGGTCAGTTTGACGGTGACGGGCACGTTCGTGTTGGTGAAGTCCGCGGTGACATCGACCAGGAAACCAGGGTCGGACTCCAGTGCGGCCAGGACGGCCAGTTCCATGTCGTCGGCATTGAGCGCGTCGGCCTGCTTGACGCCATCGACGTAAAGATCCGGAGCCCCGAGAACCTGATACTTGTTGAACCGGTCGGAGTTTTCCTGGGGATTGGCCAGGAAAAATGGATCGCCGAGTTCAGGCCAGGACACGCTGAATTCCATGAACAAAGCCCGGTCGGAGGAAAATTCCGGTTTGGCGGCCATGGCCACCAGGTTGTCGGTCAACTTGGGGCAGGGCATGCAGCTGACGTTGGCGAAGCCCTCCAGGAAAACAGTCTTTTTCGATCGCGTGAGGAAGGCATCGTCGGGAATGTCGGTGATCTGTTTGTCGACGATGGTGACTTCGTACTGCAGGGGTTTGATCAGGAACCCATCCATCTCCAGGGACACCATGACCGTGCCCGGCTCGAGACCCGCCACGGCCGCCGGCACGATCTTGCCCGTGTCGTTCAGGTCGACCAGGATGCGGGCGCCGACGGGGCTGTTGATCCTGAAGCCCGTCTGGGAAAGGGTAAAATTCACCGGCAGGGTGTCCAGGGGCTTCAGGTCGACGCTGACCGTGTCCGGGTCGGACACGAAGTCGGTCAACTCCACCGAGACAACATAGACGGCGGGATCCAGGCCCGTCAGGGTGTGGGGGGTAATAAAACCGGAGTCCTGACCGTCGAGGAAAATGGCCGCACTCTCGGGATCGGACGTAACAATGATGTTGCCCGGTTCGAAGGTGGGCTCCTCGGCCCCGCAGGCCGCGAGAAGCAGTAATCCCGCCAAACTCAGCCCGATCACAAGGGCCCTGCCAATGGAAATTCTGGTCATGCGCAAGACGTTACCTTTTTCCCAAAAACCCGGATGAACAATCAATATCCTACCAAGTATATGTAACTATATCAGGAGGCGTCAATTTTTTGGAGTTTGGCTGAACCGGGGCCCCCGGGCATTCGGGTCCGGAACGTGTTATAATCAGGAATGGATCAGGGGGAGAGTCGTGGAGAAAGGATCTTTGAAGTTGCTGCATCAATGTCGGTTGAGGGTTTCCAAAGGAATTTGTTTGAAGGGCCTGGTGTTAGGGTTCCTGGTGTTGATTTCGGCCCCAATGGCCGCGGCTGCGGGGGTTGAGGGAGCCGGAGACATCCCGCGGGACTCCCGTGGCCTGCCTCTGTGGAAAATTGCTGAATGGGACAATTTTCCCGTGCGCCTGGAATTGTCCAGCAGTGAAGAGCTGACCCGGTTGCTGGCGGAGGTTCCCCTGGCTTCCTTCAGCCGGGATCAAATTACCCCGCTGGCAGGCAGTGGAAATGCCGGACGGCTGACCTTCGAACCCCGCGTCACCGAAGCCGAGGCCGCTGCCCTGCTGGCCGCCGGTTACCGGTTCATCAGGTTGCCGGACCAGGAAAAGGAATCCCGCCGGGCCGCTGAGAAGGCCTGGGCTCACCAAGGTCTCAAGACAGCAACCGACCTCAAACTCGAGACCACGGGATATTACCCGACCTATGACCAGATAGGGAGCCTCTTTGCCCAGTTGGAGATCGATTACCCGGATATCTGCCGCACTTTTTCATGGGGTCTTTCAGTGGAGGGCCGCCAGTTGTGGGGGCTGGTGATTTCCGCGGACGTTGATAACTCGGCGGCCGAGCCCGAGGTTCGCCTGAGCAGCACCATGCACGGTGACGAGCCGCCGGGCATGGTCATGCTGATGAATCTCGCCGATTATCTGGCCAAGAATTACGGACAGCAAGGGTTCGAGGATGTCACCCATCTGGTGGACAACTACGAGATCCACATCATGCCTTTGCACAATCCCGACGGTTACGTGGGCGGCACCAGGACCAACGCCAACCACGTGGATCTGAACCGAAATTTTGCCGATCCCGCGGGAACCCATACCGTCCAGGAAACCGAAAACATCCACTTCATGGACTACGCGAACGCCGGCCACTTCGTTATCAGCGAAAACGGACACTCCGGAGCCCTGGTCGTGAACTACCCCTGGGATTACCAGTACGCTTTGGCTCCCGATGACGCGGCCCTGATCCGGTTGAGTCTCGAATACTCGACCTACAATCTGCCGATGTACAACGGGTCGTTTAGCCAGGGCATCACCAATGGGGCGGAGTGGTATGTAGTCTACGGTACTTTGCAGGATTGGTCATATTTCGCAACGGGTTGCATCGATGTCACTATCGAGTGCAACAACGTAAAGTGGCCTCCCGCCAATCAGCTCGACGGTCTGTGGGACGACAATCGGGAAAGTTTCCTGCACTTCATCAAGGCGGCTCGGTATGGAATCAACGGTGTGGTGACCTCTGCCTCTACGGGGCTTCCCTTGGACGCGGAAATCACGGTGACAGGCAATAGCGAACATGTGTTCACCGATCCGGCTCACGGGGATTATTACAAGCTGCTCGACACTGGGACCTATGACCTCGTATTCGAGGCGGACGGCTACGATGCGCGGATGATCACCGGAGTCGAGACGGTTTGGGGTGTGCCGACGGTACTCGACGTGGCGCTGGCTCTGGATCTTTCCGATGTTCCTGACCGGACGGCGGCAACGATGCAATTGACCGCGGCCCCAAATCCCTTCAATCCGCGTACGACCTTCGTCCTCACGAATCCCCGGGCCGGGTGGATCACCCTGGATATCTACGACCTGAAGGGACGACGCGTTCGCCAACTGCTGGACCGACAGCTTCCGACTGGCAGGACCCGGGTAGCCTGGGACGGTTTGAATGATCAGGGAGAACAGGCGTCCAGCGGGGTCTTTTTTGCTTGTATGTCCAGTGGGGATCAGCGGGTTTCGGCCAAGGTTGTTCTGTTGAAATAACAAGCGGGCCCGAAATCCGGGCCCGCATTGATTCATCCCTTGGGAAAAGCTCTGATCTAGCCTTCGCCCTGACCCTCCGCCTGGATCTTCTTGGCGCAACCGGGGCAATACCACTTGCCATCGATTTCGACCATCTCGTCTTCCGACATGGCTGTCATTCCACATCCGCCGGAGCAGTCGTGGAGCGCGATGGTTTCAGCGGCGGGGGCCGCTTCTTCCGTGGGAGCGGCACTTTCGGCCTCGGCAGCAGTGTCGTCGCCGCCGCCACAGCCGGCGATCAGCAAACCAAATGCGAGCAGGGTAATCAGGGCTGCTCCAAGGATTACACGCTTATTCATTATGAACTCCTTGTCGGGGATGTTTCCGGGCCAGCTCCCGGAATTTCCAGGGTCGAGCTAAGGCAATCGTCCTTTCGTGCCGAACATCAAAGTGGACACGTGGGACTTGCATGCTCATTGAAGCTTTGCTTTCCACATCCGTCAAGGGAAAGGGCTTTCCGGCGCTGGGATTATTTTTTTGCCATCGCCGGGTCTTGTGGGAAAAATGAGTTTGGAATTCGGGGGAGCTCTTGGAATGGGAATCGTCAAATTATTGTAAGGGAGTTGGATAGATGAAGATCGCGCTCATCGTTTTGATAGTTATAATGGGCATCGGAATTGCGGCCTTGGCCGATCCGATCGATCCGGATGATGATATGATCGGAATCTTCTTCGATGAGGGGGCCATCGACGAAAGTTGGTGTGCCACCGCGAGCACCGGCAGCCAGATTACCGCGTACCTGTGCCTGACCCGGGCCACCGATTCCTCGGGATTCACGAACTGGGAGGGACGCATCGAGTCTTCGGTGCCCGGCTCCCTGGTCGGGTTCGTCATCCGGGGTGACGGAACCAACTCTGCTGTCGAACCCGAATTCGTGGTGAGCTACGACACACCGCTGCCCTACCAGCTTTCCACCGTGCTGTTGGAAATTAACGTGGAGGTGGTCTGGCAGTGGCCGACCGGTTTGAGAGTCTGGCCCGCCAGCGAGTTCAGCGGCAGCGTTGAACTGCCGGCTTACGCGACGGTGGCTTCGGCTGGTGTTTACCAAACACTGGGATATTCCTTCGGTTGGAACGCGGTGACGAAGGTTCCCGCCTGGTGCGCCGCGATCAACGATGACACTTGTCTGACCAAGCCTTCAGTCCCCGTCGATTCCGCCACTTGGGGCGGAGTCAAGGCCTTGTACAGGTAGGATATCACCGGCCAAACACAATTTCAGAGGCACAACCTGACGTTTACCCCACCGTATACCCGTCCGCGTCGATCACCTTCTCGGCGATCAGATCATGCAGATGCGTACGGTTGACCGGATCGTGTTTGGTCAGCCGGCGCAGGCCCGCGAGCATGGTGCGCAATTCGTCGCCCTCGACGGTGGCGGCCATGATGTTGCGGCCCCACCCACCAACGCGATCCATGGCGTCGTGGATGTACAGGGTGGTCATGTCGGCCATCAACCGGGTTGACTCTTCGCCGTCCTTGTCCGCTTTTTTCAGTGTCCGCAGAAGCGCGCTTTCGCAGGCGTAGGCTTCGATGATGATGTCGGCCACGTCCGACAGAACCTCCTGCTGGTCCTTCAGACCCTTGCCGAACTTCTGGGCGGCAAGGCCCAGGGTCGCCAGGACGACCTTCTTCATGTTGGCCACCAGCTTGCTTTCGGTTTCCAGGTATTCGGGTTCACCGGGTTCGGCGAACGAGGGCAGGCCCATCAGTTCCTCGGCCACGGTCTGGGCAGCCTGCAGGAAGGGCAGTTCGCCCTTGAGGGCCTTTTTCATGATCATGCCGGGCACCAGCATGCGGTTGATCTCGTTGGTGCCTTCGAAGATGCGGTTGATGCGCTCATCCCGGTACAGCCTCTCCAGCGGATATTCCTGGCAGTAGCCGTAGCCGCCCAGCATCTGGAGACATTCCTCGGCGGCCAGGGCGCAAACCTCGGTCGCGAAGACCTTGATCATCGAACATTCGATGGAGAATTCCTCGACCTGCGAAATGCTGGCCCGGTCATAACCCGGGTCGCTCTTGTCGAGGGTTTCGATGGCGACATCGAGCAGGCCGGCCGTGCGGTAGACCATGGATTCGGCCAGGAACAAGGCGGTGTTCACATCGGCGATCTTGCGACGGATCAGCCCGAACGAGCACAATGGTTTCCCGAACTGGTGGCGCTCCTTGGTGTACGGGACAGCCGCCTGGAGGGCCAGTTTGCCCCCGCCGACGGTGCTGGCGCCCAGCTTGAAGCGGCCCACGTTCAGGATGTTGAAGGCTATGTGGTGGCCTTTGCCGATCTCGCCGAGCTGGTTCTCAACCGGTACCTTGACGTCTTCGAGGGTGATGGATCGGGTCGAAGATCCCTTGATGCCCATCTTCTTTTCCTCAAGCCCGATGGTTACGCCATCACTCCCGAGGTCAACGATGAACCCGGTGAACTTGTCCCCGTCGATCTTGGCGAACAGGATCACGACTTCCGCGTAACCGGCGTTGGTGATGTACTGTTTCGAACCATTCAGGACGTAGTGCTTTCCGTCGTCGGTCAGCACGGCGGTTGTGGCAGCGGCCAGGGCGTCCGATCCGCTGCCGGGTTCGGTCAGGGCGTAACAGGTCAGCATCTCACCGGTGGCAAACTTGGGCAGGAACCTCTGCTTCTGCTCCTCGGTGCCGAAATAGACGATGGGCAGCGTCCCGATACCCGATTGGGCGCCGTGGGTCACGGCGAAACTGCCGGCCGCGGCGATGTATTCGCTGATGATCATGACCGTGGCCTTGTCCGAGCCCATTCCGCCGTAGGCTTCGGGAATGTCGGCCATCAGCAACCCCATCTGGCCGGCCTCTTTCAAAAGGCCCTTACCCAGTTCCGTCTTGCCCTCGTATTCGAGCTCTTCATGGACCGGCATGATGAAACGTTCCACGAAATCCTGGACGGTCGTGGCGAACATCCGCTGGTTCTCGCTGAAGTCTTCCGGAGTGAAGACGCTCTGGGGGGAAGCCTCGGTGAGAAGGAACTCGCCGCCGGTCGGGTAACTCTTGTCGGCCATTATGACTCTCCTTTGCGGATCCGCGGCCGGGCCGCGGCCGATTAAATCGCTTCGAAAATTCCAGCGGCGCCCATGCCTGTGCCGATGCACATGGTCACCAGGGCGTACTTGCCGCCCCGGCGTCTGAGTTCGTGCAGGGCCGTGGCGGTGAGCTTGGCCCCGGTGCAGCCCAACGGATGGCCCAGGGCGATCGCGCCGCCGTTGGCATTCACCCGGGGATCGGCCGGATCCAGACCCAGACCTTTGCAGACGGCAAGGCTCTGGGCGGCGAAGGCTTCGTTGAGTTCGATGACATCCATCTGGTCCAGGCTCAATCCGGTCTGCTTCATGACCTTCGGGACGGCTTCGACCGGACCGATGCCCATGATTTCGGGTGGGACGCCCGCCACCGCGTAACCCACGAAACGGGCCAGGGGTTCGGCGCCGATCTCTTTGGCGATCTCAGGTGTTGTCAACAGGGACGCCGCTGCTCCGTCGCTCATTTGGCTGCTGTTGCCCGCGGTCACGGTGCCCCCCAGCTTGAAGGCTGGTTTCAGGCGGGCCAGGGCCTCGACCGTCGTGTCTTCGCGGGGACCTTCGTCTACCTTGAATTCGACTTCCAGCAGCGTAGGTCGACCGTTCTTGTCCTTACCCGGCAGTGCAGCCATCACCGGAACGATCTCGTCCGCAAAGCGGCCTTCCTTGATGGCAGCCACTGCTTTCATGTTGCTGTGGAAGGAAAATTCGTCCTGGACCTCGCGTGAAAGGTCGTCACGCACGGCCAGATTCTCGGCGGTCAGGCCCATGTTGGTCAGATACTCCGGGTGCTCGCGGGCCATGGCGGGGCTGGGCATGTAGCGCAGGCCGCCAATGGGCACCAGGGTCATGGTTTCGGTGCCGCCGGCGATGACGATATCGTCCATGCCCGCGGCGATCTTCATGGCCCCGTAGTTTATGGTCTCAAGACCGGAACAGCAGAAGCGGTTCATGGTCATGCCAGGCACGGTCACCGGCAGGCCCGCCATCAGGGCGATGTTGCGGCCCACGTTCATGCCCTGTTCGGCTTCGGGCATGGCGCAGCCCATGATCACGTCGCCGATGCGGGCGGGATCCATGTTGGGATGCGAGGCGACCAGTTCTTTCACCACGGCGGCGGCCAGGTAATCCGGCCGGGTATGGCGCAGCGTGCCCCTGATGGCCTTTCCGACGGCGGTTCGGCGGGCGGCGGCAACGACGACTTCTCTCATGATTTACCCTTCCTAGTTCCGCAGTTAGTTCCGCAATGGTTTGCCGGTCTTGAGAATATGTTCCATGCGTTCGAGGGTTTTGCGTTCACCCAGCAGGCGCATGAAACTCTCGCGTTCCAGGCTCAACATGTCGGTTTCGGTGATCGTGGTGCCCGGCGGCACAACGCCGCCGCTGAGGATTGTTCCCAGTTCCACGCCGATTTTCATGTCGTGTTCCGAGATGTATCCACCCTGCATCATGTTGTAGAGAACCGATTCGGCCAGGGCGATTCCCGAGGTGCCCATCACCGGAATGGCCTCGTCAAGATTAGGGGAGGCGTAGTTGCCCGCAGCCAGAGCCAGGGCCAGGTCCTTGGCGTCTGCCGCCAGGTGGTCGCGGTTCATGGACCAGCTGTCGCCCGGCCGCAGGAAGCCCAGCTCCCGGGCCTCGGCAGCGCTGGTGGCGACTTTGGCCATGCCGATGGTTTCGAAGGTCTTGCGGAAGGCGGGCTGCAGGTCGCGCTTGTCCATCAGTTGCGCGACGTTGCGTTGGTAGAGCCTCAGGCAGCCGCCCCCGGCGGGGATCACGCCCGCGCCGAATTCGACCAGCCCGATGTAGAGTTCGGCCGCGCCTCGCACCGCGTTGCCGCCCATGGTGACTTCGCAGCCTCCACCGAGGGCCAGTCCGGCGGGAGCGGTCACGACCGGTACGGCGCAGTGCTCAAGACGGCTGGTGGCCGCCTGGAAGGCGCGGACGATCATGTCGATGTCTTCCCAGTTGCCCTCCATGGCTTCCATCAGAAGCATCATCAGGTTGGCCCCGACGGAGAAATTGTCCGCCAGGTTCGTCACGACCAGGGCCTGCCAGTTCTGCTCCGCTTCACTGCAGGCGGTCATGACCATGTTCAGTGTGTCCTGGCCGATGGCGTTCATCTTGGAGTGGAATTCCAGGCCCAGAATACCGTCACCGAGATCCAGCAGGCTGGCGCCCGGATTGCGTTTCACTTCCCTGTCCTGGCCGCGCAGGAATTCGAAATCGAAGACCCTCGGATCGGCGGGTACGGCCGCGAACTCGCCCGCGGTTGCGGTCGGGCTCTGCAGCATGCCGTCTTCGGTCCGGTACAGTTTTTCGGCACCGCTTTCGTACAGGGCGTCTACCCATGAGGGCAGCGGCAGGCCGTCGGCGCGCATCCTGTCGGTGACCTTGCGGAAACCGAGGGTGTCCCACACCTCGAACGGACCCAGTTTCCAGTTGAAACCCCAGGTGACGGCCTGGTCGATTTCAGCAGCCTGGTCACATATTTCACCAACGCGCATGGCGCTGTAGCTGAAGCTGGCCGCGAGCATCTTCCAGATGGCCTCGCCGGCCTTGCCTTTGCCGAAGGCCAGCATTTTCAGGCGTTCGTCCAAGTCGTCGATGCCCTTGGCCATGGCGATTTCAGGCAATTTCACCTTCTGCTTGTCGCGGTATTCCAGGGTTTCCAGATCAAGGGTGAAGAACTTCTTTTTGGGTTTCTTCTCAAGCTTGTAAAAACCACTTCCGCTCTTGCGTCCGAGCAGGCCCTTCTCGACCATGCGATACAGGTAGTCAGGCACCTTGAAGGTTTCGCGGGCTTCGTCATCCGGGATGAGGGGATAGATGTTGTCCGCCACATGGACGAAGGTGTCCAGGCCCACAAGGTCGGCCAGCTTGAAGGTCGCGGTTCCGGGACGGCCGATGGCCGGGCCGGTGAGCGCATCGACCTCCTCGATGGTCAGGCCCATTTCGTTCATGACCTGCACCGTGGCCATCATGGCGTGAACGCCCACGCGGTTGGCGATGAAGTTGGGAGTGTCCTTGGCCATCACGATGCCCTTGCCCAGGCGATCGCGCGCGAAGGCTGCCACGAATTCGACGATTTCAGGGTCCGTATCCGTCGTCGGGATCAGTTCGAAGAGCTTCATGTAACGCGGAGGGTTGAAAAAGTGTGTGCCCAGGAAACGGGGCTTCAAATCGTCGGGCAGGATGGCGGACATTTCAGCCAGGGACAGCCCGGAAGTATTGCTGGTGAAGATGGCCCCGTCCGCGATATATGGCGCGGCGCTTTCCAGGACGATCTTCTTGATCTTCATGTCCTCCTTGACCACCTCGATGACCCAGTCCGCTTCCTTCAACCGCGGCAGGTCGTCTTCCATGTTGCCGGTCTCGATGAGCGCCAGACCGTCGGTGGTGAACAAGGGAGAGGGACGAGCTTTTTTCATGGCGGCCACGGAGCCCGCGGCGATGCTGTTGCGGGCTTTCGGGTCGTCACCGGCGTCCTTGGGGACGATGTCCAGGACGATGGAGGGAATTCCGGCGTTGGCGAAGTGTGCGGCGATGGCGCTTCCCATGACGCCCGACCCCAGCACGGCCACTTTCCTGATCTGCCTGCGCATGTTCCCAGCCTTTCATTGGCCTGATTGCGTCAATCCTTGTGGAGTCAACCTACAGTTGTTGGAGTTTAATGAATGACTATTCAGTATACTACCTGTGATCGGCTGAAGTGTCAATGGCTTTAGGGCAAGATTGTCATTTAGGCTTGATGGGGTTTAAATGTGTGATATAATCAGATTGAAGGTTGATTCAGGTAGTCGGAACCTTGTCCGGCCAAGGCCGCCAAACACATCATTTCAATGAATAAGGCTTCATAAATCATGGCTCGAATTAGTGATGGTACAAAAAGGGAAGCGATTCTGGACGCGGCTGTGGTCGAGATCGCCCGCCACGGGTACCATCAGACCACCGTGGCCATGATCGCCCGCCGGGCCGGAGTGGCCGACGGAACCATTTACCTCTATTTCAGCAACAAGGAAGAAATCCTGTTCTCCCTGTTCGAACGCGCCATGGGGCGATTCATTTCCGAGGGGCGCACCGAGGTGGACCAGGGGGCCAGCGCCACGGAAAAGCTGAGCCGGATCGTGGAGCTTCACCTGACCCTGGTGGGCAGGGACCGGGATCTGGCCATCATCTCCCAGGTGGAGCTGCGCCACAGCCTCCACTTCATGGACCAGTTATCGCGTAACCAGGTTGGGGAGTACCTGGCCATCCTCGGCCAAGTGGTAGTTCAGGGCATGGAAGAGGGTAATTTTCGCGCGGATCTGGACCCGGTTTTCGCGGCCAAGGCCATCTTCGGGGTGCTGGATGAGATGGCCACTGACTGGGTGCTGTCCCGCAAGAACAAGCGGCTGGAAAGCCAGGCGGGATCGGCACTCGATTTCCTGTTTGGGGGACTGGGGGTTAGTTGATCACCGACCCCTTGTTATAAATTTATCTTTTTAGGGCCTTCCCTTGACTTGCGGGTCCGCCGGAGATCACCTTTCTCTTTACAGGAGACTTATTGGGAACTTGTCCGGCCGGGTTCGGCGATCCACAGGGTTCATATCATGAATGAAAAAAAATCCCTGCTGAACGACTTCGCCGTTCCCACCCTGGATGAATGGCGGGTGGAAGTCGAGCGTCTGCTCAAAGGCGCCCCCTTCGCCAAAAAGATGTTCACCAAAACCCTGGAAGGTCTGTCCGTCGGCCCCATGTACACGGCCGCCGATTCGTGTGACTTACCCTGGGGTAACGGAATGCCGGGGCAGGCTCCTTTTCTGCGGGGCAACCGGGCCGCGGGTTTCCACGCCGCTCCCTGGCTGGTCGCCCAGGAACTTCCCTTCCCCACCTGCGAGGCGTTCAACCAGGCGCTACACCATGATCTGCAGCGAGGACAGACCGCAGTGAACCTGGTCCTGGACCGGGCCGGCCACGAGGGTCTGGATCCCGACCAGGCCGCCAGCAATCTGGTTGGCGCCGGTGGGACTTCCCTTGGTTCCCTGGCAGATCTCGAGACTGCTCTGGAGGGGGTCGATCTTTCCACTACCCCGTTTTTCGTGCAATCGGGTTCCTCGTTCCTGGCCGTTTGCGCCATGCTCATCGCTCTGCTGAAAAAGCAGGGGATCGACGGTAATCTTTTGAGGGGCTGCGTCGGCAGCGATCCCATCTTCGGGTTGGTGAAACATGGCCGGATTCCCGTGTCGATGGATCAGGTCTACGATGAATTGGCCGTCCAGGCGCGGAATGCGGCCGAGCGCGCGCCCGCAATCCGTACCCTGCCCGTGTTCGAGGATCCATGGCACGAAGGAGGGGCGGACAGTGCCCTGAGCCTGGGCCTGACTCTCGCCGGGGCGGTGCATACCCTGCGGGCCATGGAGCAACGTGGCATCGAGCCAGCCACCACCGCGACCCGCCTGCAATTCTTTGTTTCGATAGGCAGTGATTTTTTCATGGAGATCGCCAAGCTCCGCGCGCTGCGGATGCTCTGGTCCGACATCCTGACCGCTTCAGGCTGCCCGGCGGAGGCCGGCCGCGTTCCGATCCACGCCCGCACGAGCCGGCGCACACAGTCGGTCCTGGATCCCCACGTGAATATGTTGCGCGCCACGACACAGGCCATGTCCGCGGTCTTCGGCGGGGCGGACAGCCTGCATGTGAGTCCTTTCGATGAATCTTTCCGGGGGCCGGATGAATTCAGCCGTCGCATCGCCCGCAATGTGCAACTGATCCTGGCCCGGGAGTGTCGTTTTGATCAGGTGGCCGATCCCGCGGGAGGGTCGTGGTATGTGGAATCCCTTACCCGGGATCTGGCCCGCGCGGCCTGGGAACATTTCCAGACGATCGAAAAGGCCGGGGGAATCCTGAAGGGCCTGGAGTCGGGGCTGGTTCAGGAGATGGTGGCAGAAGCGGCCGCTCGCCGGGCTGAACGTCTGGCCACCAGACGGGATGTTCTGATCGGAACCAACCAGTATCCTGATCCTGCCGACGCGCCTGATCCGGACCCGAAAATGGACCACGAGGAGTTCCATCGTCAACGGAATGCCGCCATGGAGGCCCAACGCACATCCAGCACCCAGGAGGGACACCTTCTGGTGTTGGCTCATCTGGAAAAGATCGTGGAAGTTGGCCCCGACCGGATGATGGAACGCATGATCGACGCGGCCAGCGAGGGAGCCACTCTCGGCGAACTGACCGGGGTACTGCGGTACGAATCCGCTTCGGATCTGGAGATTGAACCCATTCCCCTCAGACGGGATGCCGAACCGTTCGAAAACCTGCGTGTCCGGGTAAAGGAGATGGGGCAAGCCAATGAAGACGGCGCCCGCGTCATGCTGGCCTGCCTGGGTGACACCGCCCGGTACATGCCCCGTCTGGAGTTCACGCGTCGCTTCTTCCGGGTCGGTGGGTTCGATATTGTGGAGCAGGGGTTCTTCAGCGATGTCGCTGCCGTTATAGAGGCCGCCCATGTGGCCGGCGCAGGTGCCGTGGCCCTGGTCGGGTTGGACGACACCTACTCGGAAATGGCCGCCGAGGCCGCCGCAAACCTGGGAGAACTGGATCCACCGCCCATGATATTCCTGGCCGGTCAGGCCGATATCGCCGGTGTGGATGAAACCATCCATGCCCGCAGTGATGTCCTGGACGTTCTGGGCCGCCTGGCCGCAAAGATGGAGGGTCGGTCATGAGCCGCATCCCCGATTTCAGCGGTGTTCCTTTTCGCGGTCCCGACTCCGCGACCGATGCCGACGCGGCCCGCTGGCAGGATGAATTCACCGCGCAGGCGGGAGACGATACGACCTGGAATACCAACGAACAGATTCCGGTCAAGCCGTTGTACACCGCCGGCGATGCCGCAGGTCTCGAACACATCGGGCATGTGTCCGGTATGCCGCCGTTCCTGCGCGGACCCTATGCTTCGATGTACGTGACCAGGCCCTGGACCGTGCGTCAGTACGCCGGTTTCTCGACGGCCGAAGAAAGCAATGCCTTCTACCGGCGTAATCTGGCCGCGGGGCAGAAGGGTTTATCGGTGGCCTTCGACCTGGCCACGCACCGCGGGTACGACAGCGACCATCCCCGGGTGGTGGGCGATGTGGGCATGGCCGGGGTGGCCATCGATTCGGTCCTGGACATGAAGACCCTGTTCGAGGACATCCCGCTGGATCGCATGTCCGTATCCATGACCATGAACGGCGCCGTTCTGCCGGTGATGGCCTTCTACATCGTGGCGGCGATGGAGCAGGGGGCCTCGTTGGACCAGCTGGCGGGCACCATCCAGAACGACATCCTCAAGGAATACATGGTCCGTAACACGTATATCTACGGGCCGGAATTCAGCATGAGGATCATCGCCGACATCTTCGCCTACACCGCCGAGAACATGCCGAAGTTCAACAGCATCTCCATCAGCGGTTATCATATGCAGGAGGCCGGAGCGACGGCCGACCTCGAGTTGGCCTACACCTTGGCCGATGGCCTGGAGTACGTGCGCACCGGCCTTAAGGCGGGGCTGGATATCGACGCCTTCGCGCCCCGGCTGTCCTTTTTCTGGGCCGAGGGCATGAACTATTTCATGGAGATGGCCAAGCTTCGCGCCGGTCGGGTGCTGTGGGCCAAGATGATCAGCGGGTTCAATCCCAAGAATCCCAAGTCGATGGCCTTGCGGACCCATTCCCAGACTTCGGGCTGGTCCCTGGCCGAGCAGGATCCCTTCAACAATGTTGCGCGCACCTGCATCGAAGGTATGGCCGCGGCCCTGGGGGGCACCCAGTCGCTGCACACCAACGCCCTGGACGAGGCCATCGCCCTGCCGACGGATTTCTCGGCGCGCATTGCCCGCAATACCCAGTTGTACCTGCAGGAAGAAACGAAGATCTGCCGCACGGTCGATCCCTGGGGCGGTTCCTGGTATCTTGAGAGCCTGACCCATGAGATCATGCACAAGGCTTGGGCCCACATCCAGGAGGTGGAGGGCCACGGTGGAATGGCCGCCGCCATCGGAAGCGGGTTGCCGAAGATGCGGATCGAAGAGGCGTCGGCCCGCCGGCAGGCCCACATCGATTCCGGCAGGGAGACCATTGTCGGGGTCAACAGGTACAGGTTGGCCAAGGAGGATCCCCTGGAGATCCTTGAAGTCGACAACACCGAAGTGCGCCGGCAACAGGTGGCGCGGCTGGACAAGTTGAAGGTCGAGCGGGACAATCAGGCAGTTGCCGCGGCACTGGATGCCCTGACAAAATGTGCTGAAACGGGAGAGGGTAATCTGCTGGCGCTGTCGGTGGAAGCGGCCCTGCTCCGGGCAACCCTGGGTGAAATTTCCGACGCCATGGAAAAGGTTGTCGGGCGACACCAGGCGGCCATCCGCACCATCAGTGGAGTCTACTCGGCCGAATACGGAAAGGACGATGAGATCGACACCGTCGAAAGGATCGCCGCAACAATCCGCGCCTTCGAAAAACACGAAGGTCGGCGGCCGCGCCTCCTGGTGGCCAAGATGGGGCAGGATGGTCACGACCGCGGGGCCAAAGTGGTCGCCACGGCGTTTGCCGATCTAGGCTTCGACGTCGACGTGGGCCCGTTGTTCCAGACGCCCGAGGAGACCGCCAGGCAGGCGGTCGAAAACGATGTGCACATCGTGGGCATGAGCAGCCTCGCGGCAGGTCATAAAACGCTGCTGCCCCAACTGGTGGCCGAACTCAAAAAACTGGGTCGCGAGGATATTCTGGTGACCTGCGGGGGAGTGATCCCGGCCCAGGATTACGAATTCCTCCGTGAGCATGGGGCGGTGGCTATCTTTGGCCCTGGCACCGTGATACCAGTGGCGGCGGAGAAACTGCTCGAAGAGCTGAATCGGCGACTGGGTTACAAAGACTGACCCATTCGTAACGATATAATAAACCGACGCCCTCCTGGTGAGGACGCCGGTTTTGTTTGCTCGTCAGGTCGGGATCAACCCTCGTCGGGCTTGGAAACCTCAACGGTGCTGACGTCCACTGTGATCTCGTCCAGTCGCTTCTGGGTCTCGGGCAGGACATCCTCCTGCACGCGGCCGTCGAGGTGCTTGGCCAGGAACCGTTCCATGGCCACCGCGAGGGCCTTGCGGTTTTCGGGTGCCCGGAAGCCGTGTCCCTCGTCGGGGGCTACCACGTATTCAACAGCCTTTTCCTTCTGACGCAGGGCCACCACGATCTGATCCGACTCGTGCTGCTTGACTCGAGGGTCGTTGGCGCCGTGCACCACCAGCAGGGGTGCCTTGATCTGGTCGCAGGAGAATAGGGGAGAGCGAGCTATCAGGTCGGCGCGATCCGCCTCGACCTCGGGGTTGCCGACCCTCTTGTACCAGGATCCCTCAAGGAATGGTTTCCAGTATTCGGGGAAACTTTCGATGAGGGTGATCAGGTTGGACGGCCCGACGTAGGGCACGCCGCAGGCGTACAGGTCGGGCGTGAAGGTAACTCCGGCCAGCGTGGCGTAGCCGCCGTAGCTGCCGCCGAAGATGCCCACCCGGGTGGGATCGGCAATGCCTTCGGCAATAAGCCATTTCACGGCGTCCGTTACGTCGTGCTGCATGGAGCCGGTGCCCCATTCCCTGTTGCCCGCGTTCGTGTAGTTTTTTCCGTAGCCTGTTGAGCTGCGATAGTTGACCTGCATCACGGCGTAACCGCGGTTGGCCAGGAACTGGGCGTAGGGTTCGTATCCCCAGTAGTCACGGGCCCAGGGGCCGCCGTGGATATACATGACCACCGGAAGGTTCGATTCCCCAAGCCCCTTGGGCAGGGTCAGGTAGCCGTGGATCTTCATGCCGTCGCGAGCTTCGAAGCTCACGGGTTTCATGTGAGCCAGATCCCCGGTGGGCAGCTCCGGCCGTGAGCGGTACTGCAGTTCGGCCTTGCCCGAAGCGGCATCGAAGAGATAGACCGAGCCGGGATCGACGTCGCTCGAGACGGACACCAGCATGCGGCCCATGTCCCGCGACATGCTGTTGACGCCGATCTCGCCTTCGGGTAGGGCCTTCTTGAGATTGGCCCACATCTTCTTCGCTTCGTCAGTCTGGGGATATACCCGGACCCGGTCGCCCACGTACGTTGTGGCGATCAATTCGTCGGTATCGGGGTGGAAGACGGCGTTGCCGAAGTCCACTTCGTTTTCGGGATCCTTTTCGACAAGCGTGATCTCACCACTTTCCACATCCATGATCATGAGTTCGCCCAGGTCACGTTCACCCTTGTTGGTACTCAGGTAGAAGTGGAGGCGGTCCTTGTGGAAACCGATGGGACTGATGTCCTCTTCGTAGGTGCAGGTCAGGATTTGCTCGAGGCCCTCCATGTCTACCCGCAGCAGCTCGATACCGCCATCGGGAAGCTGACGGTAGGCCAGACGCAGCTCGCCCTCCAGGTCGAAGATCCAGTAGCCAACGCCCTCGTCGTTTTGTTTAACAAGAACCCTCTCGCCAGTTGCGATATCCACCTTGTAGATGTCGTGGAAGCTGGGGTCGCGGTCGTTCATGCCGACCAGAATCACGTCCGGCGCGTTCTTGGGCACTGAATAGATCCTGGTCCGGACACCGTCGACGGGGGTCAGGTTGCGCGCGGCAGGGACGTCGTCCGGGCCGACTTCACCCGCGGGGTCGACAGCCCACACGTGGAAGTTCTCATCGCCGTCCTTGTCCTGAACGTAAAGGACGTAGCGGCTGTCGCGGCTCCAGAAATAACCGGGCACGGGCCGTTCGTCCGCCGTTACGGGCCGGGCGGTGTCGAAGGGCTCGTCAGCCGCCTTGATCCAGATGTTGCGGGCACCGTTGTAAGGCTTGATGAAACTCATCCATTTGCCGTCTGGTGAAAGCTGGGAAGCGGAGATTTCCGGATCTCCAAAGAAGAGCTCCCTGTCAATCAGGGGAGCAGGTTCAGCGGCCGCCACCGCGGTCTGTTCCTGCGTGTCGCCGCAGCCGGCTGCGGCCAGAAGGGCCAGGCCCAGCACAAGTAGAGTCAAACGCTTCATGGGTATGTCTCCTTAAAGATGAGAGTCTGGAAATTCCCCGGACTCTACGGGACCGGGAGCAAAATGTTCGGACGGAAGCCCCGTTCCCGTCGGGGCTAAGGTCCGGCCGTTGTCACCTTGGCCGTTTTCAGGTCTTCCTCGCCATCGACATCATCGGAACCGACCCGTTTGGCCTTGGAGAACCGTGCCAGCAGCGAGTAGACCACCGGCACCAGCAACAGGGTCAGGAACGTCGAAAAAAGAACCCCACCCACCACGACGATGCCCAGGGGCCGCCGTGACTCGGCGCCGGCGCCAAATCCGATGGCAATGGGCAGGATCCCGAACACCGTCGAGAAAGAGGTCATCAGGATCGGACGCAGGCGGATGCTCGCGGCCTCGATCACCGCGTCGGCGATTTCCCGTCCGCGGGACCGGAGCTGGTTGGCGAACTCCACGATCAGGATGGCGTTTTTGGTTACCAGCCCGATCAGCATGATCATTCCGATACGCGAGAAGATATTCATGGTCTGGTCGAAAATCCATAGCGACAGCAGCGCCCCGAAAATAGCCAGCGGCACCGACAATAAAATGGTCATCGGGTCGATGAAGCTTTCGAACTGCGCCGACAAGACCAGGAAGATGAACACCAGGGCCAGGATGAACATGAAGTAGAGGGTGCCTTTGCTGTCACGATATTCCCGCGATTGCCCGCCCAAGTCGCGTTTGACCGCCGACGGCAGGTCGTTTTTCCAGATGTTGTCCAGATCGTTCAGGGCCTCGTCGATGCCCACGCCGGGCGTCAGGTTGGCCGTGATGGTGGCCGAACGCACCCTGTTGAAGTGGTTCAGCTCCTTGGGCGCCACCGTCTCTGTCACGGTGACCACGTTGGCCAACTGGACGAGTCCGCCGATACCGCGAAGATAAATCTGGTCGATGATGTCGGGTGTGGAGCGGTCGGTCGGTCGCATCTGGGCGATGACGTCATACTGCTTGGCTCCGCGTTTGAAGTTGCCGACCACACGGCCGCCCAGGTAAGTCTCCAGGGTGGTGCCGATGTCGGTCACGGACACGCCCAGTCCCGACGCGCGTTCGCGATCGATATCGATCTGGAGTTCGGGTTTGTTTAAACGCAGATCCGAGTCCAGGTTGATCAGGTAACCCAGTTCACCGGCTTTGGCCATCATGGTGCCTACTGCCTGGCCGAGTTCTTCATACGTATCGGCCTGCAGGACGTACTCGATCTCGGAAGAGGAGAAGTTGCCTCCAAGGCTGGGGGGATTCACCAGGAAGGCCAGCACGCCGGGAACACCAAGCAGGCGCGGGAACATCTGGCTGACGATTTCCTGCTGGGTGTGTTCCCTTTCGCGATGGTTCTTCAGGTCCAGGAACACGAACCCGTTGGTCACGCGACCGGGACCGCCGAAGCCCAGTCCTATGGCACTGAACAGCCCCCGGCGTTCGGGCAGGGGAAGCAATTGGGCCTCGATCATGCGCATGTAGCGGTCGGTGTATTCCAGGGTCGAGCCTTCAGGGGCCAGCACGATCCCGAAGGCCGTGCCCCGGTCCTCGGTGGGCACCAGTTCTTCCGGCAGCTGTCCAAAGATCCACCCCGCGGCAATAACCAGGGCCAGGCTGCCCAGGATCACGGGAATTTTCATTCTCAGCGAAAAGCGCAGGGTGGCCTCATACGTGCGGCCCAACCAGTCGAAAAAGGTGTCGAAGGACCGTTCCGCCCAGCTGCGCGGCTTGTCCCGGTCGACTTTCTTCAGGATGCGGGAGCAAAGCACCGGCGTCAGGGTCAGCGCCACGAACGACGACAGCATGACCGCCACCGCCAGGGTGATGCCGAACTCGCGGAACAGCCGACCCACAGACCCGGTCAAAAACGCGACGGGAATGAACACGGCGACCAGCGCGACGGTGGTTGCCAGCACGGCAAAGCCGATTTCCCGCACGCCGTCAAAGGCCGCCCGGCGCCGTGACTTTCCCATCTCCATGTGCCGTACGATGTTTTCAAGGACCACGATTGCGTCATCAACCACAAGGCCGATGGCCAGGACCAGGGCCAGCAAAGTCAGGATGTTGATGGTGAATCCCAGGGCGAACGCCACGGTAAATGCCCCGATAATCGAAACGGGAATGGCCACGATGGGAATCACGGTAGCCCGCAGGCTCTTGAGGAAGGCGAAGACCACCAGAACCACCAGGCACAGGGCGATGATGATCGTCTTGCGCACTTCGTCAACCGAGGACTGGATGAATTCCGACGAGTCGTAGGCCATGTGGATGCGCATACCCGCGGGCAGCAACTGACCCAGATCGGGCAGGCTGGCGCGAACGGCGGCGGCCACATCGAGAGTGGAGGCCTGCTTCTGCTTGACGATGCCCAGCCCAACCGCGGGGTCGCCATTGAAGCGCGTCTTGGTGCGTTCGTCCTCGGGTCCGACCTCGACTTCGGCGATCTGGTCCAGCCGCACGATTTCATTGCCGCGATGGGCCACGATGATGGCCCCGAAACCTTCGGGAGTATTCAACTCACCCCGCGTCCTGACGGCGAATTCGCGGGCGGTGCCCTCGACCCGGCCGCCGGGGATTTCGGCGTTTTCCCTGCGGACGGCCCTTTCCACATCCTGAACGGACAGGTCGTATGCCGCCATTTTCAAGGGGTCCAGCCATACACGCATGGCGTAGCGGCGCTCGCCGCCGATAAAGATGTTGCCCACACCCGGCAGTCGCTGGAGGCGCTCCTTGAGGATGCGGTCGGCGATGTCGGACAGCTCCAGAGTGGTGTGTTTTTCACTCGAGATGGCCAGCCAGATGATCGGCTGGGCGTTGACGTCGACCTTGGCCACGATGGGGTCTTCGGCCTCGCGGGGAAGCCGGCCGCCCACGCGTGAAACCCGGTCACGCACATCGTTGGCGGCTTCGTCCACGTCGCGGGACAGCTCGAACTCTATCGTGATGACCGATCCCTGCTCACGGCTGCTGCTGGTGATGGTCTTGATCGATTCGATGGTGGAGAACTGTTCCTCGAGCACGTCGGTGATCTCGGTCTCGACCACCGTGGGGCTGGCCCCGCGGTAGAAAGTGGTCACCGAAACGATCGGCGGATCGGTTTCGGGATATTCCCGCACGGGCAGCCGGGTGAACGAGATATAACCCACCAGCAGGATCGACAGGCTCATCACCGTGGCGAAAACCGGGCGTTTGATGGCAACTTCGCTCAGTTTCATCTGGAGCCCTCCGCAGAGTTCGGTTCGCCGCCGACTGGCATGACCTTGGCCCCTTCATAGAGTTTTTGGTGGCCGGCCTTGACCACCTGTTGGCCCTCGTCCAGGCCTTCGAGAACTTCAACCACGTCCGACAGCCGAGTGCCCAGCGACACAGCCGAGCGGGTCACAACGCTGTCGGGTTTGATGACGTAGACATAGGCCTGTCCACCCTCGACAAAGACGGCGTCGGTGGGAACGGTCAGGGCTTCGGCCCTTTCCTTGAGGACCACGGCGATGGTGGCGGACATCCCCGGTCTGAGGATCTCTTCGGGGTTGTCGACCAGGGCCAGGATACCAACGGTGCGTGTGGAGGTGTCGAGCTGGGGCTCGATGACGTCGACCACTCCGGTCAGCTTGATTTCGGGGAAGGCGGGGGTGGAAACGTCGACTTTGGCTCCGAGGTGTATCGACCCGAGGATCCGTTCGGGAACGGCGAAGGCGACACGCAACCTGTCGATCTGAGCCAGTTGGGTGATGGGAGTGCCCGCGCGCATGAAGGTCCCCGGGCTTACCAGGCGCCGGCCCGCCAGACCCGCGAACGGTGCGGTGATGCGGGTTTTATCGTGCCGGGTCTCGGCCAGGGCGAGATTCGCTTCGGCCACCTTCAGGTCGGCCGTGGCATCGTCTAGATCCTGGGCCGCCCCGGCGCCCTGGTCCACGATGGATTTGACTCGTTCCCAGGTGGCTTTGGTTTTGTCCCGCAAGGCACGGGCTCTTTGCGCCTCGGCCTTCAACTGGTCGTCGTCCAATCGGGCGATCAGTTCCCCCTCGGCCAGTCGCCGGCCCTCGCGGAATGGAACCTCCACAATGATGCCATCGATTTCGCCGGTCACCGTGATGGAGTTGAAGGCCTCAAGTGTGCCTACAGTCGTGAACCCGTCAATGACGGGTCCCAACACCACGGGCGCTGCTTCCACCGGTGTCGGCGGGCGTTGGAATCCACCGCCGGCCTGTTCGCCGTTGCCACCGCAGCCTCCCAATAGAACCAGGGCCAATCCCAATGTCGCGATACCGTATTTCTTCAAACTCACGATCCGTTCTCCTTAGTTTCCGTTTCCGGGATACCAGCCGCCGCTCAGCTGCCGCAACACGGCGGCCGCGCTGGCGGTGCGGACCAGGGCATCGGAATAGCGTTGTTGTGCGGTGGCCAGGTCGGCTGCCAGGCGTACGATTTCAAAGGCGGTGGTGCGGCCATTGTTGTACTCGATCATGCCTATTTCCACCTGTTTGATGGAGGCGGCCACGCCACGCGTCGCGATGGCGAGGCGTTTGGTGCCTCTTTCGAGCTCACGGTGCTGGGCGCGCACCTCTTCCTCCAGCAAACGCCGGCCCGCAAGGATGTCCTGTTCGGCGCGCACGATCTGGGCGCGCAACCGGTCCCGTTCTCCCTTGCCTTCGCGATTACCGAGGGGGATGGCAAAAACGAAACCGACGTTCCAGTTGGGGAAATCCCGGCCCACGGCCTGGTTCACGCTGTCGCCCCGGTCACCGTCGACGTCAGTGCGTACGGGATTGGGGTCCCCGGGAAAATAGACATCCTGGGCCGTCCCGGACAGGCCGTTGCCGCCCAGGCTGCCGATGAGATCCAGCGTTGGACGGGCGTCCCACACAGCGCCCTTTTCCAGGGCGCGCATGGCATCGGCATCGCTGCCAAGGGCCTTCAGGTCCGGGTTGCGACGCAGGACCACTGCAACCAGTGTATCCTGGGAGACAGTGGGAAAGGTCGTAGGCGGTTCATCCCCGGAGCGGTAGCGGAGGTCGTTGGCCCGGCGCCCCATCAAGGTGGCCAGCCGATCGGAAAACCGATCCAACTGTTCTTCGGTGTCCAGGAGAGTTTGTTCGGCCTCGGTCAGGAAAAACTCGGCGTTGGCAACATTGCTGGGACCGATCATGCCCGCCTTGGCGCGGAGTTTGGCGTCTTCGTGGAAGGCGGCTGCCCGGTCACGGATCAGAAGGGTGACGGCGTGATTCCGTTCGGCGGCGTAAAGCTTCCAGTAGGCCGTTTCCACTTCCGCCCTCACAGCCAACACTGCCCCGTCGTAGCGGGAACTGGCACTGTCAAAATTGCGTTCGGCGAAGGCAAGATCACCGCTGGCCGAAGGTCCGAAGCCCTTGAGCAGGGGTTGCCGCAGGGTCAGGGCGCCGAAAGCCTGGTATTCAGGATCCAGCGTCGAAAAATCCGAGTTCGAGGTGGATCGCAGGGAATTGAGCGAGGCGGATAATTCCGTGCCCAGCCGCAGACGCATGCGGGCGCCGGCCTCGTAGTTCGAGGTTTCGGTTTTCAGGACATCGGCCCCGGCGAACAGGGAGGCGCTGGGGGTGTCCGCGCCATACCATTCGCCCGATCCGAACAGTTCCGGATCGAAGGCGCCCTTTTCCCGGCGCACGGCGTTCGTGGCCGCGACCATCTCGGCCTCGGCGATGCGCGCTTCAGTGGCCTGTATCGCGGCGTCGGCAACGGCGTCGTCGAGCAGGAGCCTTTCGCCGGGCAGACCCTCGATCGCGTCCGCCAGGGCGCTGTCGGGGCTGGCGGAAAGGACCGATTGCGGGGTCATTTGGGCGGGTGAATTCCCGGCCGATAAGGCCAGGAGGGCCGCGATCAGGGAAATGGTCCAGACAAGCCGGCAGGCAAATCCGGAAGTCTCGTGCAGAACCCATCGGCTCATGGCTTCGAAACCTTTCGGTGGATGGGAAAATCTACAATGGAAGCTCGAAAGCGAATTAAGGCAAGTTAACACAAAGCCCACAACTTAGCCCGGGAATGTGATCCGTTCTTTCATGATCCCTGTCCTGTGTGATAACCTGACGCCCGAATTGATCGGAGTCCTCACCTTCAGCTCGACGAGGTCATTGTGAAATTTTCAGCATCCCGATTCCTGACGACCGTCGCTTTTGTATTCCTGGCCAGCACGGTCTTTGCCGAACCCCCAGGTGAACAATCGATACCAGACGTCTTTTCCCGCCTTGAGGATGCCGGTCAGGCCTCCGATCACGAAGGGGCCGACCACCTGGTTGTGTTTACCGAAGCTGTCAACAACGTCAAACCCTCGGGCGTGACCTATGTGGACGGTTACGACTTGACCAAGGTGCTTACTCCGGAGGGCTGCCGGGACCAGTCTGTCCTGAGCTGGCACTACGATCCCCAGAGTAGTCACGTGGAGGTGCGTGAGGTCAATATCGTGCGCGGGGGAGAGCTGATTCCCGTGGACGTATCGGCAGTAAATGATTTACCCGCACCCCAGGCGGCGATCTACTGGAACGACCGGATCAAGACCCTTCAACTGCCCCGCCTGAGGGTTGATGACGGTATCGAGGTCAAAACCTTTCGCAAGGGATTCACCTATGCCCTGTTGTCTCAGGGTGAGGCGGGGGGCGCGGGTTCCTCGGAAGCTCCCGACGACGACCGATATATCCCGCCCATGCCCGGCGAGTATTTCGACATCGTTTTGTTTTCCGGCGGCGCGCCCATCCTGGAGAAGCGTTACGTGCTGCGGTTGCCGGCGGACAAGCGTCTGCACGCCGAGGTCTATAACGACGCCCTCTATTCCAGTGTCACCTACGACGACGAGATCACCGAATACGCCTGGTGGGGCCTGGATCTGCCGGGTGAGCTTCACGAACCGCGCCAGCCGGCTGCCAGCGACCTGTTTCCCAAGGTCGTCATGGCCACGGCCAAGAGCTGGGAAGCGAAGAGCCGCTGGTTTTTCGACGTGAACAGCAACCAGTTCGAAGTCACGCCAGCGATCCAGGAAAAGGTGGATGAGATTCTGAAGGATCAGGGCCTGACCCGGGCCGACGAGGAGCGCAAGGCCAAGGCCCTGTTGCACTGGGTGGCACAAAACATCCGCTACAGTGGTCAGACCATGGGTGAGGGTGAGGGGTTCACGCTGCATTCCGGGGAAATGATCTTCGAACAACGCAGCGGCGTGTGCAAGGACATCGCCGGGATGCTGGTCACCATGATGCGCGCCGCGGGCATGGATTCCTACGCGGCGATGACCATGGCCGGCAGTCGGATCGACGAAGTGCCCGCCGACCAGTTCAACCACTGCGTCACCGCCCTCAAACTGGAAGACGGCACCTTCCGCATGTACGACCCGACGTGGGTACCCTTCAACAACGACATCTGGTCGATGCTGGAAACCGAACAGCATTACCTGGTGGGTACGCCCGAGGGCGAGACTCTCAGCCGTATCCGTTACAGCCCGCCTGCCGAGTCACCATTGAAGGTGACCCATGAAGCTAAGCTGGATACGGATGGCACCCTGACCGGGACCTTCCGATTCGAGGGCTCCGGTGCCATGGACGGCCGCCTGCGGCGCATCGTCAACGGGTCCAGGAAAAATGAATTGAACCACCGCTGCGCCCGCCTGCTGGACCCGGTCAGTTCGCGGGTCGAAGGCGTGAAGGTCAAACATCATCCCGTGGATGATTTCAGCGGTGATATGTGGCTCGAATTCGAATACAGCATCCCGGTCTTTGTGCATCCGATCGCCGACGGGTTCGAATTCACAAGCCCCCTGATGCAGGTCGTGCTCAACGATGGGAACCTGTTCCGTTCCGGCGGCACGACCTGGGCCGAAGAACGGGAATCCGATCTGCTGCTCTGGTACACCCAACTGCTGGATGGATCCGAGACCATCAGGATCCCCGGGGGTTACGCGCTGAACGATCCGCCGGAAAATGAAGAGGTCGACGAAACGTATGCTTCATTCAACGGATCGGTCGTGGAGAAGGGAAGCAAGCTGGTGTTGACCCACCGGGCCGAAGTCAGGCGCCGGCAGATCCCGCCCGATGGTTATCCCGGCTTCCGCAAGGCCATGGAAGCAGCGCGCGAATGGGGCGATCAAACCTACCGCATCGAGAAGGGGGGCAAGTGATGAAAACCTTGAAGATAGTTTTGTTTGTCATTGCAATCATGTCACTTGCGGCCTTGTCTCTTGCTGCCGAGATGGGGGTTTCCGGTGGCCGCAATCTGGACGAGCTCTGGGCGCGGGCCCAGGCCGACCGTGATCTCTCGGCCGAGGACGCGGTGCTATTGTTGGAGAGTCAGCAGGTCACCCAGGCCGCCGACGGATCCCTCGCCACGCGTGTTCACCGGGTTGTCTGGATCGGTTCATCGGTTGGTATCCGCGGCTACGCGGATCTGCGGATTCCCTGGAACACGGCGACCTCGCAATTGGATGTCGAGATTCTGCGCACATGGCGCGACGGCAAGTGGTGGCCGGACGCCGAGACCATCAGCGAAACGGCCGTGGTCAACACACTGCCCTACGCGGTGAACCTCGCCGACGACTACACGACCATGCGCGAGACCATGCTTTTGCACGACGGGGTGGAACTGCCCTGCATCATGGAGACGGCCTACACCATCACCGAAACCGGTCTGCCGGGCGCCGACGGTTTGTTCGTGATGCCCCGGCGTGATTTCTCCGCGCTCACCGAACTGCAGGTGACCGTCCCGGCGGCATCGGCGCTTCACTATGAAATGTTGAACGGTGTGACCGAACCGGTCATCGAGGAAATAGAGGGCGCGGTGACCACGTCCTGGCGTATGGAAAATGTTCCTTCCCTGCTGACACCGGTCACTGACGCTCCGGCAGCGTATGAACCGACGGTCGTCTGGTCGACCTGGTCGGAGTGGACGGCCCTGCGCGACCACTGGCGTAAAGGGTTCGATGAAGCTGCCGTCCTGGATGAGGCCCTGACGGATTCACTTCAAACCTGGGTCGAAAATGCACCCAGCTATTGGAGTCGGCTCCAGGCAGTGACTGACCAGGTGAACCGGTACGTCCGGGGCGTCCATTACCCCGACAGGTTCTGGACGTTCACCCCGCGCGATGCCGTCCGCACCTGGGACACCGCGTACGGCCATCCGTTGGATCGCGCCGTACTGACCGCCGCCTTGTTGCGCGCGGCGGGTTACGAGGTCACCCCGATTTTCGTTGGTACCGGTCACAGCCTGGTCGGACCGGAGATCGCCCGGCTGAATGGAATGGGGAAACTGCATCTGAGCATCAAGGGTGATCCCGCAGGTCTGTACGATCCCGACCATGGCGTATTGTCGGGACAGGCCCCGCTGATTGGTTTGCCCATTTGGCGCACCGACAAGTTCTTTGAGCCCTTCCTGGGCAATTCCCAGTGGCCGAACCGTCTGGAAGTGACGGTGACCCTTGAGCCCGGGGACGACGGCCATTGGCAGGGGTCGGGCCAGTTCCACGCCGCGGGTATTTTCTGCCCTCAGGGCGATATGGCGGGCATGGATGAAGGCGCCCGCGATTACCTCACCGGTGTTGTCGGCGGCGTGATCGACGGTGCGATCCTTGGGTGGACCAACCCCGAGATATTCCATCAGCATCAGGTCATTTTCGGCTTTGGTGTCGATGTGGAGAAACCGGAACCGGAGGCTTCGGGCCGGACGCGCCTGATCGTCGGCTCTCCGAGCCACGGTCTGGCGAGCAGGGCTGGGAGTATCCATCTTTATGAGGATGCACGAAAATCCCCGGTCATGCTGGCCGGACCCATGGAACAGTTGGTTAAGGTTCGTCTGAAAGTCGGCGAGACCGAGGCTGCTCATTTGCCGGAACCCGTTTCCCTGGTGAATGAAGCCGGGGAGTTCACGGTAACCTCGACGACAAAGGACGGCTGGATCACCATCGAACGGGAGTTGAAACTCACGGCGGATTCATATCCGGCTGAAATGTGGCCCCAGTTGCGGGCCCTGCTGCTGGAGGATGCCGATCCTGCCAACGGCGTCATTCTGCTGGATTGAAATTCGTGAAACCCGGGGCACTTTCCCGAAAAGCCAGGGAGCCATGAGCAGTCAGGACAAGAAAAAACAGCCGGCCAATCCTTCGGCCCTCAACGTCCGCAAAGGTGTGGACGGCGGTCATGATGGATTGCCTGGCCATTCCACCGGCAGCGGTGGCGACAACGGTGACGGGCCCCGGCGGCGCCTGCTGTCCGCCCGGGAATACATCGACGGTGTCCTGTCGGGGGACCGGGTCCTTCTGGCCCGGGCCATCACCTTGATTGAATCCAACGCGTCGGCCCATCAGGAAGTGGCCCAGGAAGTCCTGACCGCCCTGCTGCCCAGGCGCTGCGAATCGATCCGCGTGGGCATCACCGGGGTGCCGGGCGCGGGCAAGAGCACCTTCATCGAAGCCCTTGGTAAAGGCCTGACTTCTCGCGGGCACCAGGTCGCCGTCACGGCGGTTGATCCTTCCAGCAGCCTGACCGGTGGCAGCATTCTGGGCGACAAGACCCGGATGGAAAAGCTGGCGGCCGACCCCAATGCCTTCATTCGCCCCTCGCCGACCGGCGGCACCCTTGGCGGGGTGGCCCGCAAGACCCGCGAGACGATCATGCTGTTCGAGGCGGCGGGCTTCGACGTGATCCTGGTCGAGACCGTAGGGGTGGGGCAGAGCGAGATCCAGGTCCGGTCCATGGTCGACTTCTTCCTGCTGGTGCTGCTGGCCGGGGCCGGGGATGAACTTCAGGGCATCAAGAAGGGTGTGGTCGAGATTGCCGACGCCATCCTCGTGAACAAGGCCGACGGCAAGGGCCTGGCGGCGGCCCGGAGCGCCCGCTCCGAATTCGAACGGGTGCTGCACTACCTGAGACCGGCCACCGAGGGCTGGGTCACTGGGGCCTTCAACTGCTCTTCGGCCACCGGTGAAGGCGTTATGGAGATGTGGGCGGTGGTGGAGAAATTCGCCGAACTGACCCGCGGGTCAGGGGTGCACGACCGGCGCCGCTCGACACAGGAACAGGCGTGGGTCAGGGCCCTGGTCAGGGAGGGGCTGGAGGATCTGTTCCAATCCCACCCCGGTGTTTCCGAACAGATGGCCATCCTCGAACAGCAGGTGGCGCGGGGCGAACTGCCCGCCACGTCGGCTGCCCGGAAACTGCTGGATATGTTCCGAAACGGCTGACGGTTCTTCGGGACTGGTTCCCGGACGCCCTTCATACTAGATTCTGTTGATCTTATCACGCCACTTAATCCGGGAACGGAACCATGAGCGAAATGAATGCCGCGACACTGCCGACCATCTCACTGTTCGATACCATGACCGGTAGGAAACAGGAACTTCAGACCCTTGAGCCCGGCCATTGCGGAATGTACTGCTGCGGGCCGACGGTCTACGGCCTGAGCCATCTGGGGAATGCCCGGGCCGCGCTGGTTCCGGACGTGATGGTGCGCTTTCTGCGGCACCAGGGTTACGAGGTGAAGTACGTGCGCAACATCACCGACATCGACGACAAGATCATCAAACTCGGCAGCGAAGAAGGCATCCCCGCGCAGGAAGTGGCGGACAGGTACGCGGCCGAATACAAACGGGACATGGCGGACCTCAACATCCTCGATCCCGATGTCGAGCCCCGGGTCAGCGAGCACGTTCCCCAGATCGTGGATCTCGTGCAGACCCTGATCGACAAGGATCTGGCCTACGAGGTGGAGGGTGACGTCTACTACCGGATCAAAAACTTCAAGGGTTACGGCAAACTGAGCAAGCGGAACATCGAGGAGATGCTCGAAAGCGCCGGTAGCCGTATCGATGTGGACCAGCGCAAGGAATCGCCCCTCGATTTCGCCCTCTGGAAGGCGGCCAAACCGGGTGAGCCCGGCTGGGACAGTCCCTGGGGACAGGGGCGGCCCGGTTGGCATATCGAATGCTCGGCCATGAGCTCCACGCATCTGGGCGACAGCTTCGACATCCATGGTGGGGGACGCGACCTGATCTTCCCTCACCACGAAAACGAGATCGCCCAGAGCCAGGGCGCCCACGGTGAGGATACGTACGCCCGCTACTGGTCGCACAACGGGTTCATCGACTTTGATGGGGAGAAGATGTCCAAGAGCCTGGGCAACTTCTTCACCACTCGGGAAATCACCGCGCTGTACGACCCCGAAGCGGTGCGCTACTTCCTTCTGACTGTCCATTACCGGAGCGGGCTGAACTTCGAGGTCGAGGTCAAGTGCCCCTCTTGCGGGGCCTTGATGGACAAGGAAGGTCAGGAGAGCGGTCGCTGCCCCACCTGCGAAACCGAAACGCCTACGGATGTGCTGCGCAAGCAGGTGCGGTTCCCCGGGTTGGAGGAAGCCGATGACCGTATGGCCTACATCTACTCGACTTTGTCCCAGGCTCGCCGTTTTCTCGCCACGGCCAAAAAGCCGGGCAACGAAGAGCCGGTCACCAGCGGCGTGGAGGGCATGCTGATGACCTTTGTCGCCCACATGCGCAATGACTTCAACACCAGCGGCGCGCTCGGAGCGCTGAGCAAGGCGCTGGGCGAGGTCAATGGTCTGCTGGATTCGGGCAAGGGCGTCAGCAAGGCTGTTCGGTACCTGACCATCGAACGCTTCGTGAGCGATATGGCGGAGGTGGCGGATATTCTTGGCTGCTTCGGGCAGGATCCCGACCAGTGGCTCGCCAATCGCCGGGATGGGAAAGCCGCTCGGATGGGACTGGATATCGCCAAGGTGGAGAATCTTCTGGTCAAGCGGACCACCGCCCGCGGCGACAAGGACTGGGAAGCCGCCGACCGCATCCGGGACGAGCTTACCGAACTGGGTGTGGGTGTGCAGGATGGTCCCGACGGCTCGGTCTGGTCGTTTCTCTGATCCTGATCGGCAATCCGGATGATGCAAGGTCGTTTGGAAAAGGAAATAACCAGGCCGGATTACTCTTTACATTTTCGCATGGTCGAAAAAATGCAAGCAAGTTCAACCCTGCCTGGCGCACGGTTGACGACAAAGCGCGCCGGCCTTCAAGGACCGGCGCGCCATTGGGGAAGGGATTTCGGTAATCCTCCGGGATCAGCGCTCATACCGATCGTCAAAAGACGCGGCTTTGAAGCCTATGGCATCGGCCCAGCTGTCGACCATTTCCCCGTCTTCATATTCATGACCCTCGGTTTCCAGGTGCAGCACACCCAGTCCCGGGCACAGGTAGATATGATCAATCCCGGTCTCCACCGCGACATCCGAACCGGCCGGAACCATCTCATGGTAGAGCTCCACTTCGACGCAATTGTCGAGGAACACGCCGTCGGTGAAACCTTTATCGAAGGGAAGGTGCCAGCGATAGGTTTCAACGAAGGTGCCTGTATAATTCATGTTGAGGGTTCCCTCGCCGGTGGCGACGGTCGAGGTGCCGGACCAGGTTTCCGGTAACGGTCCCGGCAGGTAGTTTATCGCCGGCGTGAACATGATATTCCCGCTGCCCTCGCGGAACCCACGGAACATCAAATCCGTTCCGGACGTCGTCATGTACCAGTTTTCCATCGGGTCGTCGTAGCCGCTGGGTGTCAGTTTGTTCAGCACCCGTTCGAAGTCGTCGCCGTTGATATTCTCGAAGGTCTGCCTCGCCATCTGGGGAAAATTCTTGGCTTCCTCGATGTCGTAATATATCCGCAGGTCTTCATACACCGGAAACAAGGAAGACTCGCCGCTGGTGGTGAACGAAAGGCTGTCCGCGCTGGTGCTGTGGTTGCCGGCGATATCGTGCAGCTCGGACTCGTTCCAGATGGCGTAGAAACGGATCCCGCTGGGCAGGGGCCGGTGCAGGTAGACGGTGAGTTCGTCCCCGGCGTCGTTCCAGACCGGCTCACGGGCCATGAAGATGTCCAGCATGGCACTCATGGAATTGGGCGTGTCATACCTTGGATCAATGCGTTCACTGAAGGTAATGGTGATCGTTTCCAGATCCGGATCCACGATCGTGTCCAGGGCCGGTTCGGTGCTCACAATGTAGGGCGGGGTTTCATCGACCGTGGTTCCGGCGGTAAAATCAAGGGTGAATGCCTGGTCGAGATGGGTTCCGGTGCGGGTCATCGCTTCGGTGCTGATGCTGAAATGGTAGGTGTGCAGAGGCGTGAGCTGTCCATCCCAGCGGAAAGTGACCTGCCGGTAATCGCCGTCAAAAGTACCCACGATGATGCCGGGCAAAGCCGTGATCTTGGACAAATCCTCGGTAAGGGTGTAGGCGGCCAGTATGCTGTCGAGGTCCATTTCCTCGGAAAAACTTATGATGAAAAATCCATCGGTTGGCACGGCCGTCGAGGGACCGAAGAAATCATAGCCCACCATTGCCGGCACGCTGCTGTAGGTATAGAAGGTGCTGGTGAATGCCTGGGGGATGCCGTTTCCGGCCAAGTCGGTCAAGTCTGTGCCCACGGTCACGGCCACTGTGGTCGCTTCGGCCCATGTCGAGTGGGTGACGGTCGCCACGGTGCCGTTGTCATTCCAGGTGATGTCGCCGACAGTGCCCGAACTCAGGGTCAGGGCTCCATTCAGCGTGGCCTGGGCCATAGGCTCGTTGAAGAAGATCTGAATGTCACGGTCCAGATCCACCCCGTTGTCATGGTTGTCCGGTGTCATATTGACCACCAGTGGAGTGGTTGTATCCAGGTCCGGATTGTTGTTCGCGGGGGTGGCGGGATCGCTGTCGCTGCAACCGGACAGGATCACCAGGCCAAAGGCCGCCAGCAGTGACAGCCAACGGATCGACAGACGGTAAGACATGAAATTTCTCCAGTTTCGGTAAGAGAATGAACGGGTCGGAAAGGCAGCTCGCCAATCGCGATAAAGCAGTATCACTCAGCGTTTAAGCATATGTTATGCCAGATGGTTGATTCTGAAATACTCATGATTTTATTATTTTCGGCGTTGTGGCTACCATTTAATCCATCCGAACTAAATGGGGCTTTATAGCGATTCGACAGCAAGAAAAATGCGGAAAATTTGTAATAGGCAATCTCGATTACAGCAGCCGATCAGCTTTTTGATCCAGCAATTTCCTGACTGTTTGGGCTACCGAACAGACCGATCCGTGAACACTCGCTCAATCTGACAAACGACAACCCAATGAACATCCTGTTTTTCATTGATTCTGTTGCAGCTTTCTCCAATGATCCAATTTCACCCCAACGGGAGCCAATTCAAATGAACAGGTTGCATTCCCTGTCCCACCGCAGTCCCAGATCCTTTTCGGTGTTCCTGATCACCATGGCCGTGCTTTCTCTGACCCTCCTGATATCCGGCGGATGTGCCGAAAAAATTGGCGAGAGCAAGCTGCCCCACCGCACCGTGGTCACCCAATCCACCGAAGATGTCTTCGAGATCTTTGACTCCCTTGGCTACACCGCGGAGAACTGGGCCGAAGGCGTGCGTGAAATTCCACGCATCTACATGACCAGGATTCCTTCACGGTGGAAAACCGAGTCCGACAAGATCACCGTGGTCCGTAAGAAACAAATTTTCTTTCGCCTGCTGGCGCCGGTGATTTTGCGGGCCAACGAATTGATCGTGTTGGAAAGGGAAGAGCTGGAAACCCTGACGGCAATGAACCCTGATCCCGGTTCAAGGGATATGAAGGCCCTACTGGATCTGGGCCGAAAATACAAGGTGACCGGTGAGAATGACCAACATCTGACTACAGAGCAATTGGCCGAGCTGAAAATCCGCATCGACATCATCCCGCCAAGTCTGGCCTTGGCCCAGGGTGCCGAAGAAAGTGGTTGGGGGACCTCGCGTTTCGCCCTGCTGGGCAACTCCCTGTTCGGCCAGTGGGATTTTTCCGGAAAGGGCATCAAGCCGGAACAACAACGTTCAGAGCTGGGGGACTACGGCCTGGCCGCTTTCGACACTCCGCTGGACGCCGTGATCGCCTACACCCGCAACCTCAACACCCACCGCGCCTACATGCGAATGCGGCAACGGCGAGCCGAAATCAGGCAGAAGGGACGCGAACCCAGCGGGTTTGAACTGGTCGATACCCTGGATAAGTACAGCGAGCGGGGCCAGGGCTATGTCGATGGTTTGCACGCCCTCATGCGAGTGAACAAACTGGCCGCAACTGAC
>JAGLCY010000105.1 GCA_023270185.1 Candidatus Krumholzibacteriia bacterium
CTGGAAAGCCTGAGTTACGATTCCGGCGATGTCCTGGAAGACCAGGGCGCAAACACCAAGTCAGCAAAACTGGGTGGACCGGTGGCCGTGGGTTCTTTCGAACCCAACGGTTACGGTCTTTTCGACATGGTGGGCAACGTGAGGGAATGGGTGGCCGACTACTACGCCGAGGACTACTTTGCCGACAGCCCCGTGAAAAACCCCCAGGGGCCTGGAAAAACCCGGTGGCGGGTGATCAAGGGCGGCGGCTGGTACTCGGGCAAGGGATGCAACATGGTTCACGTCCGCAACGCCCTGCCTCGCAGTTGGAGCGATTTCAACGTGGGCTTCCGCTGCGCGCGCGACGCGGACTGACCCTGCTTTCCCGCGGCTGCCCGCACCCTGCGATCAGGGACAAGAGGTCCCGTAATGCGTCGCCAGGATATTTACATCCGTCAGGTTGATGGCCCCATCGAAATTGAAATCCGACCGGTACTGGGTCCCGGAGTAATAATCCCCCGCGAAAAGACTGACATCGATCAGGTTGACGACCAGATCCCCATTGATGTCGGCACTGTTGAAAAAAACGTTGAGAACCGTTGGGATAGGAGTCCACGCACCGGTGACCTCCAAAACCCAAACCTGGATTGGAGCCATGATCCATCCTCCCCCATGATAGGCAAGACTGAACATGGTCTGGCCCGCCGCATTGCTCGCAGCATCGGCCAGGTTGGGCGCGTGAGCCGGGGGCGGATACCAGCTGCTGCTACACCAGGCAAGGGGTGAGTTTAAATATTCCAGCCGGACACTGGAAGCAGGAACATTGGCCGCCACCATATTATTCCCATCCCGAAGAGTGACATTGATCAAGGCATTGACCGTATTGCCCGACGAATCGAAGCAACCCGACAATGGGGTTCCGGACCCATTGGGAACCAGAAACATGGAAAGCGGCTGCAATCCCGGGGTCACCAGGGTTGCCGTACAATTCTGGGCGGCCGGAAAACTTTGTGCCAGAGCCTGACCGCCCCATGAAACCAGGACGATCGTGACCAGCACGAGGACGGTAAACTGAATTCTTAGCGATTGAGACATTCTTCTCCCCCTTGGATGAATGGTCCACATGGACGGGACTGAATATAAATTATCCAAATCCGGGGAAATCGTCCACCTCTGCAGTCAGCGGATCAACATCATTTTGCGTTCCTGCGATATGCCGTCACTGACCAAACGGGAAATATATATCCCACTGGGCAGTTCCTTCCCGTCAAACATGACCGAATGGGGACCCTCGGGCAGGGTCCCGTCCATCAGATTGGCGACACGCCGTCCCTGAAGATCCAGAATATCCAGGCGCACACGGGAAGAAGCCGGCAGGGTGAAAGTTATCATGGTTCGGGGGTTGAACGGATTGGGAAAATTCTGGTTTAGAACCGCGGTGGCCGGAACATTGGCATCGCCCACTCCACTCGGTTCGGTGCTCGGTGAACCCACCGTGACGATCAGTGGCTCGGAAGCTGCGGCAATTTCCACGGCGGGATCGGTTTGGTCCCCCATCAATCCAAGAGTGAAGGTTTGACCCGCTCCCGATATGCGTGGGACGAGTTTATCGGGTGAAGTGTTGAGAACCCTTCCGAAACCGAAAACCGTCATCTCGGGGGTGGACCCGCTGGATTGACCCTGGGGCCGGTAGGAATCCATTTCCCCATCACCCAGGTCGTGACCCAGGAAAAGGATCCTCGAAGCGTCCTGATCGTGGAAATAGACCCAGCCGGGGTCCGGCAGGACCTCCTCCCAACTGTCCGCGTAGTCGAAGGCGCTGGTCTGGGCACCGGTGGACCGGACGACAACATCATTCGCGTCCATCGCCCCGCCCATCGTGCCTTCGTACAGGAACCAGTACTTGCCGTCATTGGTTGCACCCACGGTCTGCACCGTCATGCGCGCGCAGGTTGGATAGAATTCCCACAGCACCTGCCACAGATCGTTTGGATTGTCCGATTCCGAGGCGACGGTCACCTTGAGCGGTCCGGCGCTGACGACGCGGCTGTTGGCATTGGTGAAACCGGGATGGAAATAGCTGTTCTGGGGCTGACCGGACTTGAATACAAGATTGGGAATGCCCCGGTACTCGCCGGCCGAACCACTGCCGG
>JAGLCY010000106.1 GCA_023270185.1 Candidatus Krumholzibacteriia bacterium
TACCCGGCCCGCGGCGTGTCGATCAGGTAGGTCAGCTGGTTTTCGTAGGTCAGGCTGTCAACCGTTACCGGGTTAGTAACCACTGGCGGCGATGGACAGTCCAAACAGCCACCGTCCACATCGAACCAGAGCTGATAATGACGGGTGGTGGCGGCCGGGGTATCGCCGGCCATGATGAAGACGAGGTTGCCCTTCGCCTGAAGGGCAGGATCGAACCCTTGTGCGGGATCGAACTGAAACAGAACGCCTGTGTCGAGCCGGACCCCCGCGGGATCAACCTCGGCCACCTGCAGGGTGTTCAGGTCGAGAGAACCGCCGATCAGGATCAGAAAGTCGGTCAGGTCTATCGGCGCGTCCACGGGTTTATCGGTCCGGGCCGCGGTGGAAGAATCCACGTCAATGGGAAGGATATAGTGCTGAGCCGCGAGCCCCGTACCCGACAGGACCAGGGTCAATGAAATGAGGATGGCAGAGCGGGTGATAACCGGAATATCTCGTTCGGCTCTCTTCATTACCTTCAACATGATTTTGGATCTCCTTATCGAGTCAAGCTGTCTTGGCTCCAATCCCTTCGGCCTCAATGAATTTATTTTCATAAAAAGGCCCCCCGAGGGGCCTTGATGGAAACAATATCCCGCCAGACCAATTTTCTGAGCCACAATCAATTATACCATATCGCCGATTATGTAGATGAAAAATTCACACTTCACCAATTGAGAACCTTTTTGCTTCATTTCAGATCGTATCAACCTTACAATCCCAATTCATTGGACGCCAGGTGTAGCGGTGAACCAAAATTTCCGATGATACTCCCGAAGGGAATGCGATCATGGGTGGACGAAAAACCGGTTTTAATCTTCTGGTTTTCCTTCTGGGAATCTTCCTGTTGACCATTCCGGCCGATCTTTCCCGGGCCGAGGAAATCGATCCCGACGAGAACACCGCGGATCGTCCCAAAATCGGCCTCGCCCTCGGCGGTGGCGGAGCCCGTGGCGCGGCCCACATCGGAGTCCTTCAGGTCCTTAAGGAAATGAACATTCCGATCGACTACGTGGCCGGCACCAGCATGGGCGCTGTCGTGGGAGCAATTTACTCCGTCGGCATAGATCCCGACGAGATCGAAATCATCATCACCGGCGTGGACTGGGATGATCTCTTCTCCGATCGCCCGGAACGCACCCAAAGAATCTACCGCCGCAAGCAGGACGATTCGGCCGCCTTCATCCCCGTGGAATGGGGCTGGAAGGGACGCGTTGTCCTGTCGTCGGGAGTGGTCGCGGGACAGAAGCTGAGTTTTGCCTTCCGCAGTCCGTCCCTCTACCTGTCCGGGCACCGCGGTTTCGATGAATTGCCCTACCCCTTCCGCGCCGTGACAACCAACCTGCAGACCGGCGAAATGCATGTACTGGACAGAGGCAACCTTCTCAAGGCCGTACGCGCCAGCATGAGCATTCCAGGCGTCTTCCCACCGGTTCATTGGGACGGGTTGACCCTGGTGGACGGTTACCTGGCCCGCAACCTTCCGGTGGACGTGGTTCGCGCCATGGGGGCCGACATCGTCATCGCGGTGGATGTCGGGGGTCTTCCCGAAAACACTGATCCTGAGAAATTCAAGACCCTCATGGGCATCAACGGACAAAAGGGACTCATCGGAGCCCGACAGAATGTGGATCCCCAACTTCTGGATGCCGACATCATCATCCAACCCGATCTGACGGGCATTTCCTCGCGGGAATTCCCCCGTGTGGGTGAAACCGTCGAACCCGGGCGTATTGCGACCGAGGCTGTTGCCGAGCAGCTCAGGGCACTCTCCGTAAGCCCCGCCGCCTACCAGGCCCACCTTGAGGCCCACGCCCCCAGGAAAACCGGGGAAATGGTCATCGATGACATCATCCTGGTCAATAATACCCGGGTGAACAACAACGCCATCCTCAGAAATATTCGGCAGGAGAAGGGTCAGAAGCTCAATCTCGATCAACTCAAATTCGACCTGGCCAAACTCTACGACTTCGGAGTTTTTGAACTGGTGGATTTCGAGTTGCGACAGATGGGCGAAGAACTGATTCTGGTCATCACCGCCAATGAAAAATACTACTCTCCCAACATCCTCAATTTCGGACTGTCCTACGAGGGCGGCGAGGGTGGAAAAAGCGATCTCGAAGCGCGCATACGCTGGACCCGCCTGGAAATGAATCGCTACGGCGCCGAGTTGCGGACCGACATCCAACTCGGAAAGCATTCCCTCATAAGATCGGAATACTACCAACCCCTGACCTGGCGACGGATCCCGTTTTTCGCCCTGACCGGCAAGATGGATGCCGACATCAAGGACTGGTATTTCGATAACCGTCGCTGGGGAGAATACAAGACCACCGAATTCAGCATCAAACCCGAATTCGGATTCCGCCTCGGTCACTACGGGGAAATCCGGGCCGGTCTGGAATACGGCCACCTGGACGCCAGGGACAGGACCGGCCTCAGCCTTGCCGAATTCAAGGGGACCGGGGGAGGCTTTACAGCCCAGCTGGCCTTTGACATGTTCGACTTGGCGATTCTACCGCGGCATGGTTACGAAGCCCTGTTCCAGATATCCCAGAAAAGCCCCGGCTTCGGTTCCGGCCTGGATTACACCAAACTGAACGGGGGAATGGCCGGCGCCCATACCTTCAGCCGCCACACTATCTACGCCGCCTTCGAGGGCGGAACCGCCATGAAGACCGACTTGCCGGAGTTCGCGATGTTCACACTGGGAGGCCTGTCCCGTTTGTCCGGATACGCCAAGGACCAGTTCCGCGGCGCGGTGTTCGGCCTGGCCAAGGTCGCGTGGTACCACCAATTCGCGGGCACCACGACCCCCTTTTCGAATTCGTATTACATCGGGCTTCAACTGGAAACGGGCAACGCCTGGCGCGATTATGACGCGATAGCCTGGAACAACCTCTTGTACAGCGGCTTGGTCTCCCTGGTGGCCAGGACCAACCTCGGTCCGTTGGCTGCTTCCTACGGACGGTCCGAGGACGGCAAGGACTCCTTTTACCTCACCCTGGGCACCGTCCAGGGTTTTCTGAATTGATCGCCGGGCCGCCCGGAGATGAATTTTGGGTAAACCTATTTTTAATTCTCCCAATTGAGTTGAGGATATCCTCACTCATGCCTATCATCTTGTGATCGACGCGTCTTTTAACCTGAGGAAGTAAACCATGTCCTTGAAACTGGGAATTATGGGATTCGGTCGGCTGGGACGGAACATGTTCCGGATTGCCCACGACGATCCCGAGGTCACTTTCGCGGCGGTCAGCGACGTTGCCGACGCCGAGACCCTGGTCTACCTGACCAAACACACAACCGTGGAGGGATTATTCGAAGGCGAACTCACGCAGGATGGCCACACTCTGGTGTCCGAACACCAGCGTACTCGCTTGGTGCACGGCAATCGCCCCGGGGAAGTGCCCTGGGACGTGCTGGGAGCCGACATCGTGATCGAATCCACCGGGCAGTTCCGCACCCGCCGGGTGCTGGAGCGCCATCTCGAATCCGGTGCCAAGGCCGTGCTCCTGTCCACGCCGTCGGTCGGTGAAATCGACCGCATGGTCATCAACGGGGTCAACGACCATGAATTGACCGCCGAAGACCTCATCGTCTCCAACGGCAGCAGCAGCTGCCACGCCCTGGCCCTTGTGCTCAAGGTGCTGCACGAGGAAGTCGGCCTCAAGAGGGCCACCATGACCACGGTCCACGCCTACACCAGCGATCAGCAGTTGAGCGACAGCGCCAGCGCCGACCTCCGCTGGAGCAGGTCCGCCGCCCAGAACATCATTCCCAACTCCAGTTGGGCTCCCAAAGCGGTGATGAAGTTGATTCCCGAGTTGGAAGGCAAGGTCGACGGCATCGCGCTGAACGTACCGGTGCAGGCCGGGTCCAACCTCGATCTGGTCGTGGATCTCGAGAAGCCGCTGACCGCCGAAGAGTACAACGAGATTTTCGCCGCGGCCGCCGGTGGCAAGTACAAGGGACTGCTGGGTTACACCACGGAACCGATCGTCTCCAGCGACGTGATCGGCAATCCCCACTCCGGAGTCATCGACTCCCTGGCGACACTCTCTTTGAACAACGGACTGATCAAGAGCATCGTCTGGTACGACAACGGCTGGGCCTACGCCTACCGCCTTCTGGAAACCGCCAAGAAAATGGCCGCCTTGATCGGCACCGGGGAGGTCAAGTCATGAGAATTGCAATCAACGGCTTCGGACGAATCGGCCGCTCGGTCTTCCGTCTGCTGAACCAGAAAGAGGGCGTCGAGGTCGTGGCCATCAACGACCTGGCCGACTCGGCCGCCCTGGCCTACCTGCTGCGCCACGACACGGTGATGGGTCCCTTCGAGGAACCCGCCGAGATGCAGGGCGACATCATGGTCACCACCAACCAGAAGGTGAAGATGACCGAGATCCCCAACCCGGCCGAGTTGCCCTGGAAGGAAATGGGCATCGATTTCGTGGTCGAGGCAACCGGACGTTTTCGCAAGCGGGCCGAGATCGCCCAGCACATCGATGCCGGCGCCCGCAAGGTGCTGCTGACCGTGCCTGCGAAGGACGAGATCGACGCCACCATCGTCCTGGGTGTCAACGACGAGGATCTGAAGCCCGAGCATCTGATCGTGTCGAACGCCTCGTGCACGACCAACTGCCTTGCTCCCCTGGTCTATGTTTTGGATAAGGAATTCGGCATCGAGTACGGTCTGATGACCACGGTGCACGCCTATACCAACGACCAGCGCCTAGCCGATGTGCCCCATACGGACTGGCGACGTTCGCGGGCCGCGGCGGAGAACACCATTCCCACCACGACCGGCGCCGCCAAGGCTGTCGGCAAGGTCCTGCCCCGGATGGCGGGCAAACTCGACGGCATGGCCATGCGAGTGCCGGTGCCGAACGGTTCGGTGGTGGACCTGGTGACGATCATGTCGCGGGACGTGACGGTGGAAGAAGTGCGGGAAGCCGTGCGCGCCAACGCCGACACGGACCGTCTGCGGGCCACCTTGCGCTATGCCACCGAGGCCCTGGTATCCAGTGACATCGTGGGTGATCCGCACTCGAGCATCTTCGACAGCGAGTACACTTCGGTGATCGCGGGCAACATGCTCAAGACCCTGAGCTGGTATGACAACGAGTGGGGTTATTCCAACCGTGTGGTCGATCTTCTGGATCGGATGTACGCGCTGGATTAGCCGTTCTCGGGAACGTCAAACAAGCGCCGTCCGGGCATCCGGGCGGCGCTATTTTCTATTCCCCGTAGAAAATCTCCAGAAATTCCCGCACCGCGTCATTGAAAATCTCCGGCTGCTCCAGATTGGGAAGATGGCCGGCGCCCGGAACGATCACCAGTTTGGCGCTGGGCAAAGCCGCGGCCATAGCCTCCGCCTCGGCCACAGGTATGAGCTGGTCTTCCGCTCCATGGAGAATGAGAGCCGGTACGTCGAGCGCGGGCAGATCAGGTGTCGAATCCGGGCGATCCCGCATGGCCGACAGGGCGCCGACCACACCGTCGGGCGAGGTTTCCAGCATCATATCCCTGACATAATCCACCAGGTCCGGCTGGGCCTTGAAATTGTCCGGGGCCAATAATTTGGGCAGCATGCCTTCGGCGATGGGAACCGTCCCTTCGGCGATGACTACTCCCGCGGCCTTGTCCCTTGCCTCTTTCGTTTCAGGAGAGTCGGCGCCGGCGCGGGTCGCCGCCAGGATGAGACCGGCCACCCTTTCGGGGTACCGACGGCAAAATTCGAACGCGACGTACCCACCCATGGACAGTCCCCCGACAACGACCGGGCCGGTGATGCCGAGATGGTCCAGCAAAGCGGCGCAATCGTCAGCGAAAAGTCCCATGCTGTAGGGAGGTTCGGTCGGATCGGTCATGCCATGCCCGCGCAGATCCGGGGCGATCATGCGGGCGACATCGGTCAAATCGTTTAATTGAATGTCCCACAACATATTACTCAGGGGGTAGCCGTGGATCAGCAAAACGGGGACACGGTCGCAGCTGTCTTCATAGGACATATGAAAACCACCGTCAGGAGAGGAGGAATTTTCCGGTCCGGGGACATCGTTCATCATATTCTCCAGTCGACTTGACTCCAGTTTTCTATCTCAATAACATCCTCTCATGGGGTTTTCATTCTTGCATAGGTATTTCACCTTAATCGGGCTCCTGTTCCTGCTTCTGCCGGGCGGTGGCTGCTCGGAATCCACGAGCCCCGTGGCCAGCCCGGACCCGACTCCCGTTCCCTACCATCCCCGAGAGGTTCCTTTCGTCACGGCAGGACACGGCCCCCTGCCCGGAGAGGCCGAAGTTTCCTGGTGGATCGTGAGTTGGGCCACCTTCCCGATCGAGGAATACCTGGTGACCGTGAGTTATGAAGGTCCGATCACCACGGACAACTGGGACCAGGCTTTGATCCTGGACCGGCTTCCCTGGCGAAAGGGGCAAGTGGAATTCCGCGAAGTGTATGGAGAGGCCGAGGGCCTTGTACAGGGCGCCACGGTCTGGTTCGCGGTGCGCGCCCGGGATGACAAGGGCAACTTGTCGCGTCTGGAACATTCACCACGATTAACCCTGTCGGCGGAGTGGTGGATCGAAGGTCACGTGTACGATGTCGTCGGGAACCCCATCCCTGGAATTCAGGTTACCTCTTCACCGGTTGCCTACACTTTCCAGGCGAACGCCGATGGGGGGTTTCGGATGGGCCCCTTCAGGAACATCGATAAAATCGAAGTCGAAACCCACGAGCCTGAGCCAGGCGGATCCTGGTACCGGTTTGTTCAGCACCCACTGAAGACACTACCCGGCCTGGCCCTGGTTTCCGGTCATGATTTTTTTCTGATTCCATGCAACACCCTGGACTCCCGATGTACTCTTCCTGACAATGAATTCATCTCCTACCTGCGGCACATGACATTCACCACCACCCGCGACAACGATCCCTCCGCATCCATCCTGCATCGGTGGGAAAACTATCCGCTGAGAGTCTACATCCCGGCCTTTTTGAACGATGCCGGGGTACCAATGGACGAAGCCGCGCTCATCGCCCTATATATTTGGAACGATGCCATGGGAGAGGAATATTTCGTTCGCACGCACGATCAGGAATCGGCGAATATCGAATTCCGCTTCGAAGACCGGGAACATCACTACGGTTTGGTATCATTGTTGTCACCATCGGGAACCGGGGTGAGATTGGGCCGGGTCATACCTGAAAAGATGGCTGTGTCGATCGACTCCAAACTCTCAACCCCGAAATACGTGGCCGAAGTTTCCCTTCACGAACTCGGACACACTCTCGGTCTCCTTAACCATTCGGACTGTTATGTGCCTGAATATCTCATGGTCATAGCCGGAGGATTCGGGGCGCTGGACAGGGACGAACCTGTCCACCTGGATGAACGTCGAGCCGTGGAATGTATCCGTTACCTTCCCCAAGGACAGGATATTGGTGGGTATCGGGTGGATTGAGCCGCCGAGGAAAAGCAGCGCCGGCCCATAGGACCGGCGCCAACCTGACATTCAATGCACTCAGCTTCGATGGCGTTGGGTTTTCCCGCAATCTCCGGGTATCCCTAATTCAGCCAACGGCTGGAGAGGTCCCTTCAAAGCAGGGACGCCACCTCCACTGAGCCGGATCTATCATAACTCACTGGATCACCTCCTCATCAGGCGTGTCATCCGCGGCGAGCCCCACCTCGCCCGGTTCCGTGGACCGCCCAGGCCGCCTGGAACCGTCGCGCTTCCTGCGCGATCGGGATCTTGGACGGGAAATCATCCCGCCATGGATAATCCTATCACAGCCCGAACTGTCGAACCAAGGGTTTTTCCGGCGCCGCCCGACTTGCGGAACCTCGATATGCAGGTAATCTGGGGTGGGGTTGTTTTCCCTATCAATGAACCATCACGGGGAGATTAAAGATGGATATTTCCGGAGCAAAAGCGCTGATCACCGGCGGCAGCGAGGGTATCGGATACGGTATCGCTAAAGCGCTGGTCGCCAAGGGCGCCCGGGTGGCAATCATGGGCCGCGACCAGGAAAAGCTCCTCGTGGCGGTGGAAAAGCTGGGGATCAAGGGAATCCAGGGCGACGTCAGCCTCGAGGAAGACGCCCAGGCCGCCGTCAGCCAGTTCGTCAGTGAATTTGGCGGCATCGACATCCTGGTGAACAATGCCGGCTTCGGTTATTTTGCGCCCCTTATCGAAATCGACCGGGAAGAATTCGAGGCGGTATTCGCCACCAATGTGGTCGGCGCCATGTTGATGGGCCGCGAGGCCGCCCGTCATTTCGTGAAGCAGGAAAACGGAGTCCTGATCAACATTTCCTCTACGTCGGGCCTGTCCGGGGGGCAGACCTCCTCCGCCTACTCCGGGTCCAAGTTCGCCCTGCGCGGGATGACTGAATGCTGGCGCGCCGAACTCAGGCCCCACAACGTGCGTGTGATGCTGGTCAATCCGAGCGAGGTACAGACCGGGTTTTTCGCGAAGATCGGCAAGCAGCAGGAGCTGTCGCCCAAAAAACTGAGGGCGGAGGAAATCGCCGCGGCCATCGTCGGGGCACTCGAAATCGACGACCGCGGCTTCATTCCGGAGTTTTCGGTGTTTGCAACCAATCCGTTCTAGGAAGTCGTTGAACTTCCCTATGCCCGGACCCTTTTCTGCGTCGCCAACGACACCACAACCAGCGTCAGAAAACTGAGCGGGATGGAGATGATGCCGGGCTGCCCCAGAGGATGCCAGGCAGCCTCCGCCGTAAGCCCGTAGGGCCCGGCGAACATGGCCGGACCTGTAAGGATGATGCCCAGTGCCGCGATGATGCCCACAGTGATGGAAGCGACAATGCCCGCCGCCGTGGTTTTCTTCCAGAACAGGAGCATGATGATGGAAGGCAGGTTGGCCGATGCGGCCACCGCGAAGGCCCAACCCACCAGGAAGCTCACGTTCACCCCGCGGAACAGGATACCCAGAACGATGGCCACGATTCCCACCGCGAAGGCGGCGATCTTGCCGGCTTTAACCTTCTCCTGGTCGCTCAGGTTCATGCCGCCGTAGCGGTCCATGAGATCATGGGCCACCGCGCCCGAAGCGGCCACGATCAGGCCGGCCACCGTACCCAGCACGGTCGCGAAGGCAATGGCCGAGATGATGGCGAAGAGTACTCCCCCGAACGACATGGCCAGCAGGGGCGCCGACATGTTGCTGTCCGCCGGATTCACCGTTCCACTGGTGGCCGCGCCCAGGCCCATGAACAGGGTCAGGATGTAGAAGAAACCAATGGCGGCAATCGCCACAATGGTCGACTTCCTGGCGCAGGCCGGGCTGGGAACCGTGTAGTAACGGATGAGGATGTGCGGCAACGCGGCCGTGCCCAGGAACAATGCCAGCATCAGGGAAATGAAATTCAGCTTCTGCCAACCCGTTTTCACCTTGAACTTCGCCCCGGGCATCATTTCTTCGGTTCCCGAAACGGTCTTGGGATAAAACACGGTGAATTTTTCACCATCTTCATCGAACACGGCCTTCTTGTGCCA
>JAGLCY010000107.1 GCA_023270185.1 Candidatus Krumholzibacteriia bacterium
CCGAGGGCTTTGATCCGGCCGACCGGATTCAGCAACCCGTCGGGCTTACCGTTGACCAGGGTCCCGTTGCTCCATTGGGCCTGCCAAAGAATGCCCTCGGCATCCTTCTTCCACCACGAGACAGCCCCCTCGTTGGTGAACTTCAGCAGGTCGCCGGACGTGTGATTCAGGACGTAACCTCGACCGGTCAACTCCACCTCGGTGGACTGTTCCGGAATATTGAGCAGAGCCTTCCCCTCGGCATCGTGAAGACTTTCGGGTTCGGTACTCAAACCGCGCACCATTACTGAGATCACCAGAATGGTGGAAAAGATCAGCAGCAGGCCTCCCTTGAGGAACTGCACGTACGTGGTGGAAGTCATGCCCGCGGTGGAAACAATGGCGATCACGATCGCACCGACGATGATCACGCCCACCCAGTGAGGCAGACCGAGCAGGGGTTCGACCAGCGAACCGGCGCCGTTCATCTGGGGAATGAGGTAACAGATCGACACCACCAGGGTGGAAATCGCTGCGGCCAACTTGATGCCGCGGCTGTCGAATTTAGCGTCCAGCGCGTCGGTGAAGGTGAACTTGCCCATACGCTTCATGGGTTCTGCCACCACGAAAAGCGCCACCACCCAGCCGGCCAGGTAGCCGATTGAGTAGAGGAACCCGTCGTACCCGAGGGTGGCGATCATCCCGCAGATACCGAGAAAAGAGGCGGCCGACAGGTAATCGCCGGCAAAGCTGATACCGTTGACCGCCCAGTGGATTTGTCCACCCGCGGCGTAATATCCGGAGGCTGACTTCGCTTTGCGAGCAAAGAAGAAGCTCAGGTAAAGCACCATGACCACGAAGAACCCGAAGATGGCGATGGACAAGGGAGTTCCGTGCAGATTCATGCGGTTTCCTCCCCACCAACGGACATTCCGGCCAGTTCTTTTTCTTTACCCGTACACTTGTGGTTGTAGATAAGAGCCATCACGAGGGCCAGGACTATCAGCCCGACCCCATAGACCACGGCAAGATTCAAACCCATGAAAAGGATGATCTGCATGGCTTCACCCTCCGACAACACATTGGTCAGGATGAAACCTACGTACACAGCGCAGTAGATTGTGAACATCACTACGCCTAGGCGAGTCTTGTAACCGCTCGCCGGATCTGGTCCGGATTCGGGGGCAGGTCCCTGATGCATGACTTCCTCCTGGGGAAGGGGTTCCGGAGCGTGATGGCCGCAATTTGCAGCCTGATCGGGGTTGTGACGACGAAACTAACACTACGTTAAATGAATAACAAACAAAATGATAACAAAAGTTCTGTTGGCTGTATTTGCTGGATTCAAGAGCAGATACGGAAATCGTGGAACGCAAACAGTGGGTTGGAAGGGGCGCATAAATCGGTTATAATTCCCGTATACTTTCCCGAACTGGAGAGCCGATGAAGCGACTTGTCCTGCGCACTATCCTACCGGCCCTGCTTGCCATCGGCCTCTTTTCGGGAGTCGTATTCTTCTCATTTCTTCCTTCCCTGAACCGTGCCGTGATGGACCAGAAACGGCTCATGATCCGCGAACTGACCGAATCGTCCTGGAATATCCTGGCCCGCTTCGAGGCAGAGGAAAGGGCTGGCCGTCTTACCCTCCAGGAAGCCCAGATCGCCGCTGTGGAACAGGTCCGCAGCCTCCACTACGGCCAAGAGGGCAAGGACTACTTCTGGATCAACGACATGGCGCCAAGAATGATCGTCCATCCCTACCGCCCCGATCTGGAAGGCATGGACCTTTCACGGTTCGCCGACCCCCACGGCAAGCTCATCTTCGTTGAGATGGCCGAAGTAGTGAAACGGGACGGGGCGGGCTACGTGAACTACATGTGGCAATGGAAGGACGACCCAGATCGTGTGGTGCCGAAGCTGTCGTACGTGAAGGGATTTCCACCCTGGGGCTGGATCATCGGCACGGGCGTCTACATCGACGACGTCGACGCCGAGATGGCGGCGGTGACCGGCCGCCTTCAAACCGCGGCCCTGCTGATCCTGACCATCGTGTCGCTCCTGATGGCCGTCCTGCTGAGAACGAGTTTCCAGGCCGAACGCGGACGCTTGCGGACGGCCGCGGCTTTACGGGGGTCCGAGGAAAAATACCGTTCCCTGGTCGAGTCGGCCGGCGAGTCCATCTTCATGTCCATCGGCGGCGAGGAACTTTTCGCCAATGCCAGCATGCTGAGGATGGTCGGCTACACTCGGGAGGAATTTGCAACCCTCGACGTCGCCGACCTTGTCCGGGCCACCGCTACGGAACTGGAAAGCGGCCGACGTTCCTGGCAGACCGTCATGGATGGGGTAACGGCGCCCACACGGTATGAGACCGAACTGATCGACCATGACGGACAGACCATCCGGGTCATGATCACCCTGTCGCGTATCGTGGTCCAGAAAAGGGTGGGATTCATGGCCGTAGTCACCCGATTGGCCAAGCCACGGGAACTCGACCTCATGACCTCCGAGACGGCTGATGATCTGGCCGCCGCCAACCGGCGCATGGGCACCATGGCCAGCCTCATGATGAGCCACGGCGCCGAGGCGATACAGGTCAGCCGCATGCTTTCGGCGAACGCCGACGCCGCGGTTCGCAAAGGCGTGGAGTTGGCCGTGGGCGAATTGGGCCCACCGCCCCTCCCCTTCGAGGTGATGCTCATGGGCAGCCTGGGCCGGGCCGAGGTCAGCCTTCTGGCGGACCAGGATCATGCCATCATCTACCCGGATCCGCAGGACGGCAAAGCTGTGGTGCAAGAGTACTTCCTGGGCCTGGGAAAACGGCTTTCGGATATCCTCAACGCGGCGGGCTACCCTTATTGCCCGGGTGGGATCATGTCTGGTGAGCCTCGCTGCTGCCAGTCGATCTCGGATTGGCGCCAAACTTTTTCCGGCTGGATCCATACCCTGGAAGCCGAGGATCTTTTGCAGGCCAAAATTTTCTTCGATTTTCGCGGCAGCCTGGGCGAAATGAATCTCACCGGCGAACTCTGGGATCATCTGCGGATTGAAATCGCCCGCCAACCGCGATTCCTGCACCTGTTGGCCCGCAGCGTGCTGCAGTACGAACCCCCGTTGAAGATGTTTGGCGGTTTCGCGCTGGAGGAACACGAGGGTGACCGGGCGACCTTTGACGTCAAGGGAGTCCTGGCACAGATCGTGGACCATGTTCGGTTGCGGGCGCTGCAACACGGGATCATCGTCACCGGAACCCTGGACAGGCTCGAAGCGCTTTCAGCCGGGAACCACCTGCATACCGAGACCATCAGTGAAACCGCCGATGCATACCGTTTCCTCATGGACCTGCGAATGCAACACCAGGCGCGACGGATCCTTGATCGGCTCGAACCGGACAATCGGATTGATCCGGAGACCCTCGACGCGGAGGCTCGCAAGCGGCTCAAGAACATATTCTCGAATCTCAAGGCAATGCAGGCGGCCCTGGATCACGAGTTCAAGGGGGTGTGAGTGCCATGACACCTCCGGACGACGGCACCATCCTGCTGATCAGCGACATCCACTCGCACTACCACGTCATCGACGCGCAAATCACCCATGCCCGGGAAACGCTCGGACGAGAGGTTCAGCAGGTCCTGGTCCTGGGGGATTTCGGCCTGTTCGGGCCCAATCTCCACGATTATTTCCGCCGGGACGGTCGCCGTTTCGCGCTTCCGGTCGCCTTCATCGAGGGCAACCACGAGGACTTCCACACCTTTGACGATCTGGTCCGCGACTACGCGGATGTCGTGACCCACCTGCCCAGGAATTCGGTCCAGGAATTCGGCTCCGGACGCTGGCTGTGCATCGGCGGCGCGCAATACATGGACGCCTGGTCGACGCCACCCGGTTGCGAGATCCGTGACCAGGACATTGCCCGGTGCATGGAGAATCCTCCCGGAAGCATCAACATCGTCATCAGCCACGACTGTCCCACGGACATCGGTATGACCAATGATCCCGAGCTCGGACACCTCGGCCGCCCGGGGGTCGCGGGCCTGGCCCGGGTGGCTGATCACCTGCGGCCACAGTTGTGGTTCTTCGGACATCATCACCGTTGGCACGAGAAACAGAACGGCGGAACCCGTTACGTGGGCCTGCCCCAGAGTTGGCAGGGGTACGTGCTGCTCGATGGTGCCGGACAGATGGATCTTGTGGATCACAAAGTCGAGCTTCCGCGCCGCCCCGGATGGTGGAAGTGGATCGGGTTGAAATAAGGGTCCGGTCGGTTGACCGAACCCCTACGCCGACAGGCAGAATGTCTCTCTAGAATATATACCACCAGGAGCCTGTGAAACGCTGACCGGTGAGATCGGAAGTCCCGCCCTCCTCGGCCATGGTGGTGGTGAAGTTGATTACCTCGAGGCCCCAGCCGAACTGCTTGGTCACGGAATACTTCATGTTGGCGAAGATGGTCTGGTTCTTCAGGTAAGGACCGCCCATCTTCACAATATTTATGTCATTAGGATCGATGAAGGAGAGGTCCTCATCCTTGGGATCGTCCATGCCGAATCCCGCGTTGAAGTGGATCTTTTCCCCGGCGGGAATTCTGAGGGACACGAATCCGCCCTGGCTCTGGATCGACCTGGCTCCGTCCGGATGCCAGGGATTGTAATCAAACCCGTAGTGCACGAATCCGGGACCGACGCCCTCGCCTGTATAGACTTCGCCCTTGATTTCCCAGCCCTTGGCGAAGGGAAACTTCAACTCCAGGGCGACCAGGTAGGAGCTGTAATCGGCGGTGGAAACGAAGGAATCAGGGGGAGGCGAATCATTGGTCTGGGTGAACGTCAAGTCGCTCTCGGAACGGAAACCGCCACCCAGGGCGATAAGACTGCCTTCGCCGAGAAGGTCGGAAAAACCGACACGGCCGAGCACCCAGGGCATTTTTTCCTGTGTCTCGGTTTCATTGGAAACGCGGTGCTTCATGGCGCTGACAAGGAATTCGATCTTGTTGGGCTTGTACCGCAAGGTGAACTGGGGCACCCGCCACCAGAGGTTACCCGACCAGCTCTGGACACCGAAATCAATGGTGCCGGGGTTCTGCTGGGCCACGGGGATCCAGTCCTGTCCCCCACGGATCGAAAGCCCATTGCTGTTTTTTGCTTCAGCGTACCCGAGACGCATGCGCGGGAGAATACTGTTGCCCGCGTTTGCCCCATAGAAGTCCATCTCGAAAACTCCGCTGAAGATCCAATTTCCCTGACTGGAGCTGCCCCTGAAGCCGAAGCGCGTGTCCCGGGGATTGAAACTGAACGATTCCGTCTTGTCGTCCTGGAGGTAGGACATGAAGTCCCTCGCGCGCTGCAGGCCTGTATCGTATTGCATGTTGAACACCGCGCGGCCCCAGAACTTCAGGTCCACCGAGCTTGAGACATCTCCCTCCGCCGCGGCGGTGGTGACGATACCCAGAAGAGCCAGGACGATCAGAAGGCAGGATGAGGACCACCACCGGGAAGTCCTGTTTCGTTTCAACATTTTGTCCTCCGTTTGTCATTCGGGAAAACGTTGCGGGGTTGGAATTTATTGAAATTGCAACACCATAATCGCAATAATGACTCAACCAGGAAGGATAATCAAGCCATTGAAAATAAGTGGTTTAATTTTTTATTCCCCTGAAATCCCCGCCAGCAAAGCCTCGTTACTGTCATATTTCTCCATCAGTTTCAGCATACCCTCCATTGCCGGCTTGGGGTGCGCGGCGACGGCCCGCCGCCTCAACAGCGTCAGGGCGTCGAATTCCTCTTCATTGAAGAACAACTCGTCCCGACGCGTGCCGCTGGCCCTCAGATCGATGGCCGGGTAGATACGGTTCTCCGCCAGATTGCGGTCCAGAACGATTTCGCTGTTGCCGGTGCCCTTGAACTCCTCGAAGATCATGTCGTCCATGCGGCTGCCGGTATCCACCAGGGCCGTGGCGATCACCGTCAGCGAACCGCCGCCTTCGACATTTCGCGCCATGCCGAAAAACTTGCGTGGGATCTCCAACGCCCGCGAATCGAGACCGCCGCTCATGGTGCGTCCCGACCCCCGCCCGCTCTGGTTGAAGGCGCGTCCCATGCGCGTGATGCTGTCGAGCAGCACGACAACGTCATGATGACACTCGACCTCGCGCACGACCTGGGACATGGACATCTGGGCCAGACGCACGTGGTCCGCGATGCTCTGGTCGCTGCTGCTGGCCAGCACCTCGGCCGGGGTCGAGCGGCGAAAATGTGTAACCTCTTCGGGCCGCTCATCGATAAGCAGGACGACGATGCGAGTCTCGGGGGCATCTTCATGAATGGCGGTGGCCAGGTTTTCCAGAAGGGTGGTCTTGCCCGCTTTGGGCGGGGACACGATAAGGCCCCGTGTGCCCCGGGCGATCGGCGCGATCAGGTCGATGATCCGCATTGACACATTGCCGCCCTTGCCCAGGTGGAAGCGGTGTTCGGGATTCAGCGCCGTCAGCTGCTTCAGGGGGATGCGGTCGGCGAATTCAGCCGGTGGCAAACCACAGACCGTTGCGACACTTTCCAGAACGGGTCCTTTCGGACCTTTTCCCACGGCCCCGGCGACCATCGCGCCGGTCGACAGATTCAGTTTCTGGATCAACTTCTGGGGGACGAAGATATCGCCGTGGTCCGGCGCGAAGGAGCGTCCGGGATCGCGCAGGAAACCTCCGCCTTTTTGCAGGACTTCAAGCACCCCGGAGTCGGGGCCCTGGGACATATCAGACATGGGAATCCAATTCATTAAAAGAAAAATCGGGGAGAGGTCCAATAATACCACAAAACCTGAGTTGAGCCAGTTCCAACCTCATCATGCGGACATTTTCCATTCACACAGGAATCGGCCAAAGTTCTCGATATGTTGGGACGAATTGGGGGAACCTACCTCACAAACATCACTTTTCTCGTGTGTTGGTGAGGACCGTTCTCCAGTCGGATGAAATAAATCCCCGTGGCCGCCAATCGCCCGCGCTGATCCTTCCCGTCCCAAATCACCTGGTGCAAACCGGTGAAGACAGGTTCGTCGATCAGGGTGCGCACCAATCGTCCCGCGATGTCATAGACGCGGATGGTGGAAGCGGATCCGTCCCGGGGAGAGTAATAGACGACGCGTGTGGAATTCCCGAAGGGGTTGGGAGCGCAATTCACCAGCTTGGCCAGATCGGTAGCTTCCGTGCCTTGGTCGATTTCCGCCGCCGCGTAGGTGTAATGGAGTGAAACCGAATCGCCAGGCGCGTTCCAGAAATTGGCCACGACAAGGGTTACATAATCGAACAGACCCCAATCCGGAACGATCAATTCCACATCCCCATCCTGATCCGGTTCCAGAACCCAGGAACGGTGGCCCCATTCGTTGACGCCCAGCACGATCACCGCGCGCTGATCCACCATATCGGGATGTCCATCGAAGGTCAGCTGCAGGTTGTTCCTTGAAGCTGGACCAACGAAACGGATGTAATTGCTGCCTGCGGGGCGGGCGATCACTCCATCCGAGAGGGCAGTGCCGGGGAGGGGATAACTGGTATAACTCGCCTGATGAAAAACGGCAGGGAGACCATAGGCCGAATCGTAGTGGTTCCCGTCGTCGCGCTCACCGGAAAAATAATTCCAGACCGCGAAATCCGTTAGTGTGGCGTCCAGGTCCGCGCCCAACTCGTCGAGTTCGGAGACCAGGGCGGTCTTGACTCGCGCGTGACAACAGCGATCCCAGATCCTGGTCACGAAATCCCGGCCGTGATGGGCTTCGAGATAGATCCAGAAATGCGGGGCGTATTTGTGGTAACCGGTGCCATCCCACAAAGGGAAATAGGGACGTCGCATCCACGCCCAGGTTCCCCTCGGGACGGCCAAATCCGGCCACACATGGAACTCGGAATTGCGGGCGGTGGACTCCATGAACCAGGAACTCTCCACTGAACTGTGAGCATACTGAAGGATATGGAAATATTCGTGTTCCGAGGTAAGGCGGAGCTGGCTTGCGGCATCATGTGAGCCAAAATCAGTGTTCACGGCAATATATCCCCAACGAGTATGATCGCAGGAGGTTTCAACCCTTCCCACTCCATGGGCATAGCCGAAAAACCCATCATCCAAATTGTAGAAATAACAGTCGATGAGATCCTGCCCGCCCCCGTAATCCCCGTCAGGAAGAACGACACCCATGCCCGAAACATCGCGGTGATACACGTAGGCGATTTCCAGATGAGTGGCCAGGTCGCGGACAGTTTGGAGATCCGGAAAACCAGGCGGCAAATGTTCCGGGTCGGTGGAGTAGTGGATTCGAAAATGGGCGGAATCCAGGAAGGCGTCACAGACCTCTATATCCAGTGCGGAATTTGCTCCCTTGTCCCGGAATTCGAAAGGTCGGTAGAGATCAGGGATGTGTTGCTGTAATTCCGGGGACATCTCGAACCAAGTGCTTTTGACCATGGCCATGATATCCACGCCGCAATATATGGGTTCCAGGGGCGAGCTCGATTTTGTCTCCGATAGATGGGGGGCGAAAAGCCGGGTCAGGGTATCGATGGGGCTTTCCGGATCAGGTGAAATTTGGTGAGCGGGGTTTGCCGGAGCCGGATCGACACCAATGACGGCAACACCGAACAGCAGCAAACCAGTCACCAGGATTTTGTTCATCCGGACCATCGTGCAAAACCGTCTTTTCGTGCCGGCTGGAATTGGTTCGTCGGTCAGGCCCCAGGATACAGTATCCTCGGGGAAATTTGAAGAAAAAGTGGCGCCTGGATGCTCAGATCCGATCCAACCGCTCCCCCATCCGCAACCGATGTCTTAGGGACATCAGCTTCGCGTCCAGCGCGCGCAACTCTTTCAGGTTCGCCCGCTCGGCCTCACTCGGCTCGATCACCTTCTGCATGGCCCCGTTGTTGATGATGACCCTGCGGTCCCCCATCAAAGCCAGGATAGGGTCATGGGTCGCCATCAGCACGATCTTCTCTTCGCGAATCAGGATATCCAGAGCCTGCTGCCGGTCTATGCCTGCGTTTTCGATCTCGTCGATCAACACCACCGGGCTGGAGCTGAGCACCGCGGTGTCGGCGATCATCAGGGCTCGTGACTGGCCGCCGGACAGGCTGGTCACGGGCGTGTCGAGGGCGAAGGGTTCGCCGGCCAGTTCATTGGCCCAATTCCAGATGCGCTGGATCTTCTCTTGCGGATCGGTTGCCAGCCGACTCTCGGCGTGAAGATTCAGGAACTCCTCCACCGAAAGATCCATGACGAAATTCATGTTCTGACTCAGCTGGGCCACCAGCTTGTATTCCGATGAGAAGCGCCACTTGTCGTCAGGCACCTGCCCGTTGATCGTCACGTGGCGCCCGGTCGGCGTATCACCCCGGGCCACCCACTCGATGTCCGCCAAAAGCCGGCTCTTGCCACTGCCGGTGGGACCGACGATGCAGATCACCTCGCCCACCTTCACCGTCAGCTCGGTCACCGGTTCGGGACTGCCGTCCTTGGCGCGGCCACCGGTGATGGTCACCTCGCCCACCTTCTCTTCATTGGTGCCCAGGAATTCCTCCATGACACCGATGAAACCGTCCAGGTCGGAGAGCTGATCGGCATCCAGCAATTCGGCCAGCCGGGCTTCGGGTCTGTCCGCGATATCACCCAATCCGTTGTCGGCGAGCTGCTGCTGGACAAAAGGCCAGCGGGCAAAAACCGTCTCCACGGTCAGGGTCTCGAGCTGCCGGCTCATGATCCGCCTCCGGTGTTCATCGGTCCCAGATCCTGTGGGCCGCCGTCGGTCTTGGAACCGGTGGGCAGATCGAGATTGATCTTGCGCACGTTGCCCATCTGGTAATCCGAGCCGATGCGCGTTTCACCCAGGCAATAGGAACACAGGGCGGCGGGCATCGAGAAGCGCAGCTTTTTCCCTTCGACCGTGGCGGTCTCCTCGGTCCCGGTCCACAGGGTGCTCAACTCGAAGCTGCCCTGCCCGGTGATGCCGTTCACATGCAACAGGCGCGCCTTGGAGTTGACCATGTGCACCCGCGAGGCGAACACCTCGCGTTCGGCCTGACTGACGATGTCGCCCTTGGTGATCACCACCACGTCGGCGGCCTTGAGCATGGGACCGATCTTCTTGGGCGTGCCGGTGCCGCTGAGGTTGTCGATCACGCAGATGGCCAGCACCTCGCGAATGTGCGGCGAGCACCGGTTGCAAAGACCCGCGCTTTCGCTGACCAGCACGTCAAGCCCCTCCTGCAGGCCCCACTGGACGCACTCCTCGACGTTGCTGACGAAATAGTGATCCGGACACAGCGCCCCGGCCAAGCCCTTGCGCACGGCGATGCCGTTCTTGCGGTAGAGCTCGTCGTCGTCGGTGAAGAGGCAGTCGAATTTCACCACACCGACCTTCTGCCCGTCCTTCTGCAGATGTTCGAGGGTCTTGATGATCACCGCGGTCTTGCCCGAACTGGGCGGGCCGCTGACGGTCACGAAGCGCATTTATTGGCCTGCCTTCAGGAAAATGTCGTTGACCTTGGGAATCAGTTCACCCAGGTCGTTCTGCTTGATGAAATCCCAGCCCAGCCACATCAACGGCGCTTTTTCGGGCACCTTGTTGACCACTTCGGGATGGCAGCTCGGGAACAGACCGCGGTGGCTGAGAATCTCCCCCACCTCTTTGCTCGCGAAGAAGTCGGCGATGCGACCGGCTTCTTCAGGCGCTGAATTCTTGAGCAGCATGAAGATGGGGCTGACCACGGCGCCGTCTTCGGGCCAGACGATCTCGGCGTTGGGATTGAACTGCGCCATCTTGCTGAAGAAGAAGGGAATCACCGAAACCATGGGACCCTTGCCGCCCTTGGGCGCGAAACGTCCCGCGGCCTGGCTGGGGTGCATGCCCTCGAGCAGGTTGCGACCGATCGCCTCGACCCCCTCGTCCCCGAATTCCTTCCAGATCGTCAGCAGGATGCCGTTGAACAGGTCGAAGTCGCCAACGGGCATGGCGACCTTGTTCTTGAAACGGGACCCGAGGATGTCCTTCCAGGTGCGCGGCACATCTTCGCCTTCATCGAGCTGGGTCTTGTCCACCAGGAACACCGCCGGCACCACTGCCAACAGGGCATAGTGCCCATCGGGATCCAACAGACCGTAGGGCGCCATCATGTCGTTGTGCCTGGTCCACGAGCGATCGGTAAACACGTCCCGGTTTTTGAAACGGGCCATGTTCTTCTTGTCGAAGAAGGCCTCGAAACCCGCGGACAGGAAGATGTCGGGAAGGTCGGACTCGCCATCGATGGACTGCATGCCCGCTTCCAGGACATCGGCGCCGACCGAAGCGGCGGCCAGACGCACGCCGATGGTCTTGCCGGTCTCGGCGGTAATTTTTCGGCTCAGATTGTCGAACGCCTCCAGCATCGGAATGCGCACCGGACACGGCAGCAGGCCCGCCACCTTGATGTCGCCTTCGTTGGGGAAAATCTGCGATTCGTCGGCCGCCATGGCGAGGGTCACATCCTCTTTGACCCTGTTCTCCTTCACCGAATTTTCCAGCAGCGCGGTGAAGGCCGCCAAATCCTTGCCTTTCATCTGCACGGCCTGGCCGAGGGTGACCATCTTGCCGCTGGTCGTCCGTTTCTTCTCGTCCCCCACGTGTTCGTAACCGTTGGCCACGAAAACGTCGACCGTCTCGGGGAATTTTTCCGTTATGTCAAAGAGGGTCATTTCAGGGGCGATGGTGGATTCAGGCATGGTTACTCCCGGACCGAAATGGTATTCTCAACAAAAAAGATCCTTTTATCCAATTTATTCTTTAACGGTTGGAATCGCAAGAAATGAGGGCTCCGACCCTATCCGACCCCGTATCTATCTTTCAAAATGTTCAAATGATGGCGCTCATGGCCGGCTATCACCCACGGAATGGCTCGCGCGGTCATCCCGGACCCGTTCGCTGAACCTCCACGGTCGATTCCCGTCTGGTCCAGGCTGCGGAACAGGTAGACGTGGTCGGTGCGACATACGTGCTGCTCACGCCACAGGGCAGCCAGTTCGCGCGTGTGGGCGTTCGAGTTCCGCCCCCAGAGGTTCTCATCCATCCCCGGTTGTTCGCTTGGTTCACCCCGGGCGAACCACAGGGCGCGGAAGGCAAACAACCGCTCGGTATCGATCAGGTGACCGATGACTTCCTTGATCGACCATTTGTCGGGTTGATAACGGAATTCGGCGCGGTTGTCGTCCAGGGTGCGCATCAGGGCGAGCATCTCCAACCCCTGCTTCTTGAGGTGTTGCAGGATGTCGGTGACGTCGGCCGGGACCAGGTCCAGGTAGGCCTGGTAGTAGGAACCATATTCCTCAACTGTCGGGCGCGCGAATTCAGCCACGTCGTGGTCCTCCTCGGAGAGAAAAATCAAAGGCCGGTAACGGATCGGGTCCCGATCCTATCACCCTCGGATGGTTATCGGTAGAGTGCATCGGAAAATTCATCCATCCACACCTGCAGATCCGACCCGTACACCTCACGGGCGTTGACCAGCCCCTGATCACGAAAGAAATCCAGGAATTTCTCCTTGCCGCCCTTGTCGATCAGCACCTTCACCCAGGCTCCGCCGATGGGATAGGAAATTTCCCCCGGCAAAAGGCTCCAATCCTCCCAGAGGGCGGCCAATTCGACCTGGATCGATAACTCGGGAGCATCCGTGAGCGCTTCCCTGGCCAATGCCATCTGGTCGCGATCCGTCTGGTCATGGTAGACCGCGATACCCTCGTTGATCAGGCCGATCACATATTCGGGATGCATGGCGTGATGGGATATCACGTGGGTCATTTCGTGGCCGACGGTCTGCTCTGCCCGCGCGTGTACCAGGTCAAGTTCCGGCCTGGCAAAACCCAAAGGCGGCATGTTCGCGACCAGGGCTTCATCCTTGTCCTTCCACACGAAAAAACGGATGGGCTCCGACGGCCCTGATCCGAACCAGGCTGAAATTTTTTCAAAAGCCTCTTCGTGAAGACGGGCGAAGGTCAGGCCATCGAAACCGGTCAAGTTGGGCGAGTAATGGAAGGCGAAGCGTTCCGTCGAGAAGGTGGCCCAGTCATCGTAGGACTCGGCCAGACCCAGAATCCTGAGGTTGCCCACCGCGAAACGGGTCGCGTTCACCGTGGCGGCGCAATCACGCGCCTTGATGAGCGCGGCCCTGGACTTCTGGAAGTTGCCCAGTCGATACTGCCCCGTGCCCAGGTAACATTGGGCCCAGGCGTAGACCCAGGTCTGTTCGGGATCGCCCCGGACCGCCTGCTCCAGGTACGGCAACCCCTCGCCAAATTTTTCCAGATCCACCAGGGCCCTGCCCACCGCCAGGTTCACCTGGGCCGAGGGTGTGCCCGTGGCCAGTTCGACCTTGCCCTCGCGAACCACATCCTCGAAACGGCCTTCCTTGTAGAGGCCCCATAAGCGGTCCTCGGTTTCGACTTGGGCCTGGGCAGGAAACGGCTGCAGAATCGCCAGCAGGCATGCGATCGACAAGAGTTTCATCATCATGTGTTTGCCTAGCTCCATTGTTAGAGGACACCGCAGGGGATTGCGCGAGCACCAACCCCGGCCCAACCGGGATCAGAACGCTTCGCCCAACGTCAGGTAGAACCCGGAATCCCCGTTACCCCACCCGAAATCCAGGCGGATCTTCAGTTTTTCGGCTTCATCCAGGAGATAGCGAACGCCGAAGCCGGCAGTCCAAAGGTTTCCCGCAAGCGTAAGCTTTCCCACTTCGGGCGCCACGTCGCCGATGCCCGCGAACACCGCGCCGCCGAACCGGCCCATGATGCGATCACGCCGGTACTCGACGCGCCCCAGAACGCGGGTCTTGTCACGGAACAATCCACCCCTGTAACCGCGCAATCCTTCTTCCCCACCAAGGACAGGCAGGGAGAAAAATGGCGGATCACCATCCAACCCGGTGCCCAGCAGTTGCGCGGCCAGCACCGAATTTTCGCCCAGAGTGAGATAGCCCCGAAAATCGGCAATGAACTGATTAAAGCTGTAATCACTGCCGAAAGTCGAGCTGGATGTCCTGGCAATCAATTGCGCCCACAAACCGCGCGAAGGGGCCCAGAGATTGTCGCGGGTGTCCCACGCCATGCTGACTCCCGGCAGGGAGACAAGGGAATTTTCGGTGCCGTTGACCGAACCGTTCGCCAGTTTCCCGTCGGGATCCAACTTGATCAACCGGTGGCGCTGGACACGGTAATACAAACCCGGTCGCAGATGACCCAGGATCTCGCGATCATATTTCAATTCCAGGTTGATCTGTTCGGGGGTGTAGTCCTCCTGTTCGTCCAGGGTGACATCCCTGCCGATGCCGTAGTACTGGTCAGGAAACTTGATGTAGTTGGGAAAAATACCGGCGTGGGAACGTCCTTCATCCCAGTTCAGGTCAGTGCCCATGAAAACCATGATCTGGCTCTTCAGTGTGTAGATAAAGGTTGGTGAAAAAGTCGAGGGGCGCGTTTCCGGGCCCGGATCATCAAGATAGAAAAACCTGATAGCGGCCCCGCCCAGCATCAGACCGGTGTCCGGAGTGTAGCCGATGACCGGCAGAAACACCGTGCTGCCTTTGGGGATTTCGACGGTGTCGGCGACCGCGGCAGAGACCAGTTCTTCATCCAGTTTTTCGGCGGCGGCGGTATCCTGGGCTATGGCCGTTTGGGGGGAAAAGAGAACCAAACAGATCCCGACAGCTCCCCATGACACACGGAATCCTGGAAATCTGAAATCGAACATCAGCGGATCCCTCCGGCGGCCCACCACGTACCGTTGACTTTAAGACCGCTCAGTGTTTCACTTTCCCGCACACAATGCCACCCGGAATTTCTCCCCGCGAAAGACTTGTGTCCATGGAATTTTCCCGCTTCACGCGATCCACCCACCAGGGATTCGGTCTTTTGATCGGCATCCAGATCGTTTTTGTGGTGGGGCTTGTCGGCCTGCCCGGTGTCGCCTTTCCGGAGCAGGTCCATGTGGCCGTGGCCGCCAACTTCGCCGACTGTCTGGATCAACTCGGAACAGCCTTCGAGGAATCCACCGGACACGAACTGATCGTCAGCCAAGGTTCCACCGGCAAACATTTCGCGCAGATCAAGGCGGGCGCGCCCTTCGATGTTTTTTTCGCCGCCGACTCCGAGCGTCCCGCCCTGCTGGAGGCCGATGGACTGACGGTGTCCGGTTCGCGATTCACCTACGCGGTCGGCAGGCTGGTGTTGTGGATGCCCCGGGCGGAACCGGACAGTTCAACCAGTGTGGTCGAGGTCCTGAAATCCCCAGGTTATCGACATCTGGCCATTGCCAACCCAAGGTTGGCCCCCTACGGTCTGGCGGCGAAGCAGACCCTGATATCCCTCGGTGTCTGGGTTGAACTGGAACCGCGCCTGGTCATGGGCCAAAGCGTCGGGCAAACCTGGCAGTTCGTGGCCACCGGCAACGCGCAGTTGGGGCTGGTTGCTCAATCCCAATTTGCAGCCTCCGAAAATTCCTCCGGAAGCTGGTGGGATATCGACGCCGACCTTCACGACCCAATAGAACAGCAGGCGGTTCTCATGCTTTCCGCCGCGGAAAACGCCGCCGCCAAAATGTTGATGGATTTCGTGCGCGGCCCCGAGGCCCGCCTCATCATCGAGACCTACGGGTACACCGTGCCGGAGGATTGATGCTCGCTCCCGAAGACCTGACCGCACTGGTCCTCACACTGAAACTGGCGACCATCAGCACGCTGGTCCTGCTGGTGCTCGGCACGCCCGTGGCCTGGTGGCTGGCCATGACACGGCGCCGGGTCAGGCCCGTGGTCGATGCCCTGGTCTCGTTGCCCCTGGTCCTGCCTCCGACCGTCCTGGGTTTCTACCTGCTGTTGTTTCTCGGTCCCGACGGTCCACTGGGCCGCCTGATGATCGCCGCCGGCGGACGTCCCTTGGCCTTCACGTTCACCGGCCTGGTGATCGGTTCGGTGATCTATTCGCTGCCCTTCGTGGTCCAACCCATCCGGGACGCCTTCATGGCCACGGGACACGCTCCCCTCGAAGCCGCCGCCACCCTGGGCGCCTCCCCCCGCGACCGGTTTTTCACCGTGGCGGTGCCCCTCGCGCGAAGGGGCTTTTTGACCGCCGCCACCCTGGGCTTCGCCCACACTCTCGGTGAATTCGGCGTGGTGCTGATGATCGGCGGCAACATCCCCGGCCGCACTCAGGTGCTGTCCATCGCCATCTACAACCACGTCGAGGCCCTGGACTACGGGCGGGCCCACCTCCTGTCGGGCGGACTTCTGGCCTTCTCGTTTCTGCTGTTGTTGGCGGTTCATTTTCTCAACCGGCGCTTTCCGGTGGTGCGAGTATGAGCATTAAGATCAAATGCCGCCTGGACCGCGGTGTTGGAACAAACGGTGATCCCGGATTCCGCCTGGATGTTGATCTCGATCTGCCGGTGGCGGGCATCACCGCCGTGTTCGGTCCATCGGGCTGTGGAAAATCGACCCTGCTGCGCTGCGTGGCCGGCCTGGAAAAAAAGGCTCGCGGGATGGTGAAGATCGGACCGCGCGTCTGGCAGGACGATCACACTTTCCTGCCTGTCCACCAGCGCGCCCTGGGTTTCGTGTTTCAGGACGGGTTGCTGTTTCCCCATCTGTCCGTGCTGGAAAATCTCGAATACGGGTTGAAGAGATCCGATGCCGACAGGCAGACCATCGTTATGGACGAAGTCGTCGAACTTTTGGGTTTGGAAAAGCTTCTGGCCCGGGGGACCACGGACCTTTCGGGCGGGGAACGTCAGCGTGTGGCCTTGGGTCGCGCCCTTTTGACCAGCCCGGACCTGCTGCTTCTCGACGAACCTTTGGCCGCGCTGGATCGTTCAAGCCGGCGGGCCATCTACCCCTATCTGGAAAGATTGCGCACCGATTTCACGCTCCCTGTTCTGTACGTGACCCACGCCCTGGACGAGGCCGCCCGCCTGGCCGATCACATGGTGCTGCTGGAGGGCGGGCAGGCCGTGAACTCCGGGCCCTTGACTGAAATGTTGACTTCCCCCGCTCCGGGCCTGGCCCACGGGGATGAAGCGGGAGCCGTTTTGCCCGCCTGGGTAGCGGGGTTCGACCGGGAATTCCATCTGGCCCGCCTGGGCTTCGAAGGAGGCGAACTTCTGGTCGCCGATACCGGGTTGGTCCCGGATCAGGAGGTTCGGGTGCGGATCCACGCCCGCGATGTGAGTCTGACTTTGGAACCTGCCGGTGGGTCCAGCATTTTGAACATCCTGCCGGCCAGGGTGCTGGCTTTGATCCCCGACAGCCCAGCCCGGGTGCTGGTAAGGTTGGCGGTCGGCGATTCTGTGATTTTGGCGGCCATCACGCATCGGTCGGCTACCGCATTGGGGCTCGAGGTCGGACGGGATGTCCATGCCCAGATCAAGAGTGTGGCGTTGTTATGATCACCCTGATCGACCTTTTCGGTGTCGCCGTTTTCGCCATCTCCGGCGCCCTGGTGGCCGGGCGCAAGCAGATGGACCTGTTCGGCGTGATCGTCCTGGCCATCGTCACGGGAATCGGCGGTGGAACCTTGCGCGACCTGCTGCTGGGTTCCATACCGGTTTTCTGGGTTCACGACCCGGTCTATATCCTTGTGGCTGGCGGAGCAGCGATCCTCACCGTCGTGTCGGCCCCATTCCTTTCCCATCGACAAAATCTACTTTTGGTGGCCGACGCTATCGGGTTGGCTTTTTTCTGCGTCCTGGGAGCGGCCAAGGCCCTCGAGGCCGGAACAGGACCGCTCATCGCCATGCTGATGGGAGTCATGACGGGCGTTGTCGGTGGATTGATTCGTGACCTGCTGGCCGGCGAAGTGCCGCTGGTTCTGCGCCGGGACCTCTACGCCACCGCAGCGGTTGCAGGGGCGGGGCTCTTCGCGCTGCTGATGACCCTGGGGATCTCGCCGACGATCGCGGTCTGGGTGGGAATGTTGACCGCTTTGGCTTTGCGACTGGCGGCTATTCGCTGGCATTGGGGGTTGCCGGTGTTCAGGATTTGAGGGCTGCAGGGAATCATCGCCACCCAAAAACCGATCAGTGCTCCATATCAAGCGTGTTGGTGATCTTGAATCCGTTCAGCTTGGACTCATCAGGAACCACGCGGACATTAGTCAGAGACCGCAGGGATTCCATCAGGTCGTCGTATTCCGGATGTCCGAACATCGGATCCAGGGGCAGGGTCCAGGCCATGATTTCACTGTTGAACATCGTGAACAGCCAGCGACCCAGCGGGTCGAACAAAATGTAATACGTGCCTTGTTGTTCTTCGGCGGGTACGGGCAACGTCCAATGGTCACCGTTTTCGACATCAAAAACCTCGATGGTGTTCCACCAACCGGCTACCGCCACCAGACCACGGCCTGGATGATAATCCACCTGAGTCGGCTTTTTGGGAGTCGTACAGAGTTTGATCTCCCGATCATTCTGAAGGTCCACCCACGACAGGCGCCTATCGGTATCTCTCACCAGGACAAAGTTGCCGTCCTGGAGAACTCTGCCCCCTTTTGACGCGTCTCCCCGCCACAGCGTATCCGGATCGGCGGTCGGATTGGTGATATCAAACTTCACCAGGTGGTCATCGCCCAGTGCAACAAGGGCCGTTTCCCCGGAAAAACAGAAACTCTCATATTCCTGGCCCTTGAGATCGATAACAGCGGTCATCTTCAGGGAATCGATATCATAGACATGAAAATTTTCCATTCCAGTAATCTCGAAGAAACAGACATGACGTCCGCTCGGACTCAACACTTCCGGCATCAGCAAATCCTCAACCCCAGGCAGATTCCGGGCCTTACCACTTTCAAAGTCGAGAATTTCCGTTCCCCAACAGAATGTCAGGGCCCATTCCCCATCGGGATCGGACATCATGTGGCTATACGCTCCCCGGCTCCAGCCCCGGGTCTTCCCGAGGGAGCCAACACCTTCGGATAAACCACCGACAAGGGGAAGACCGGTCAACTCGCCTTCGGGTTCCCAGATGTACAGAATCCTTCCGTCGCGCGAGATTGATGGGTAAAGATTCACCCCGGATCTTTCACTAAAATCCAGGGACCATGCCACCGGGTAACTTGTTTTCCAGTGGGCCACGGCGCCGACCCTGATCCCGTTCCGTCCGGCAAGCAGCGACCCGTCCGGAAGAAACGTCCCGCCATGAGACCAGTAGGTTCGATCCATCAGCGCCACAGAGCCGCGTGGAGGGGTATCTGTCAGATCGTAGACGTGAATCGTATCCGAACCCCAGGACGAGTAGAAACGATTTCCATGGGGATCGAATGCCACAAAGTAGGGTCCGGCGCTTTCCTTGAACTCCCTGATCAGCTGAGGCGGGGATGCCAGCAGGTTCCATACCTTGATATGGCCTTCCACATCCGCCGAAGCCGCGGTCTCACAGGAGGTGTCAAATGCGACTGAGGAAATGGATGCTTCATGTTCCCCGACAAATATTGTCCGATCAGTGTCCAGATCTTCAAACCGCTGCAGATAAATCCGGGTGCCGTCATAATCCAGGACCCGGGTCGCCGCCTCATCGATGGCCGGAACGTGATTGTCCTGGTTTTCCTGGGTCCCGCGTGAGCTCCCCAGTTCTCTGATGGAACCCTCATGTAAATCCAATTCAAACCAAAGGGTCGACTCTCC
>JAGLCY010000108.1 GCA_023270185.1 Candidatus Krumholzibacteriia bacterium
AACACGTGGCTTCCATCCGAGTTGAAGATGGCCTGGTAGGCTGTGCCTTCGCCGGGAGCCTCAAAAGTCCGCATGGAATAGTCTTCGAGGCTGTAGACCCCCACCGTCTGTTGTTTGGTTTGCGACCACGCGACAACACAGTGCCGGCCATCGGGACTGGCATCGACGGTGATCGGGTTGCCCCTTTGTCCGCAGCGCGGCAATTCGTTTCGCAAAGGCGAGCGGGCAATGGCCTGCCGCACGACATCACGGGCGTTGGGCTGATCGAGAATCTCCAGACTGGACAGGGCATAAGCCACGGCGACCGTCGGGTCCTTGGCAATCTGCCCGCGGGCGTGGGAAAGCCGCTCGTTGGCCATCGCCTTGTCGCGCTCACGGGAGATGACCCTGGATTGGACTGTCTGCCAAGCCGCGAATCCAACAAGCGCCACCAGAACCAACGTAGCCATCGCCACCCCGGCCCGGTTCCTGCGCACGAATTTTCCCATCCTGTAGACCCTGCTCGGCGGTCCCGCCACCACGGCCCGATTCTCCAGATGCCGGGCCAGGTCTGTCGCCAGGTCCGCTGCCGATCCGTAGCGGCGTTCCCGATCCTTCTCAAGGGCTTTCATGGTGATCCAGTCCAAGTCACCCCGAATCCGCTTGGCCCAGATCCGCGTGTCCGCGACATGAAGTTTGGTCGAACCGTCGGACTGTTTGGTCGAAGTATCGATTCGTGTACTGGGTTTCTTCGGAATTTCGTTCTGGACGAGAAGCGCCATGCGCTCCAAGCCGGCCCGCATGATTTCACGGCGTTCGAGAGGCACTACTCCCGTCAAGAGTTCGTACAGCAGGACCCCGAGCGAATACACATCGCTGCGGGTATCCACGTCCTCCGCCGATGATCCGGCCTGTTCGGGACTCATGTATTCAGGCGTTCCGATCATCTGACCCATCTGGGTATACAGCGTCTGGACCGTGAGGTGCTGGACGGTCGCTTTGGCCACGCCGAAATCGATGATCTTGGGTAACGGCTTACCCTCGACCTCGGTCACCAGGATGTTGCCGGGCTTAAGGTCCCGGTGGATGATCCCCTTCTGGTGCGCGTGCTGAACTCCGCCGCAAATCTGGATGAACAAATCCAACCGCTGCCGCAATCCCAGTTGGTGATCATCGCAATATTGGTTCAGGGGAACCCCGGGAATGTATTCCATCACGAAAAAAGGGCGGCCTTCATCGGTCGCCCCGGCGTCGTGAACCTTGGCGATGTTGGGATGGTCCATCAGCGCCAGGGCCTGTCGTTCGGATTCGAAGCGGGCGATGACTTCCCGCGTATCCATGCCCATCTTGATGATCTTGAGGGCCACCTTGCGTCGCAGGGGAGCGCTTTGGGCGGCCAGATAGACCACACCCATGCCACCTTCGCCAAGGGGTTTTATGATCTGGTAGGGACCGATTTTCCGGTTGACCATGTCAGGAAGGTCGGCCCTTTGACCGACAACCTCCGCCGTGCCCCCGGTCTCGGACCGGTAGTGGAGAAGCAGGTCGCGGGCTTCGGACAGCAGTTCGCCATCATCGCAATTTTCCTGCAGGAAAATGTCCCGTTCGATCTCGGGCAGTTCAAGGGCCCGATCGACCAGGTTTTTCAATCGCTGGTAACGCTTGGGGTCCATGGTCCCTGACCCTCCTCCGGCCCGAAAGGGCCAGTCAGGTATTGGTTTCCACGATCTTATACCCTGATTGTCGGTTCGTCAATTGTTACTGAAAGTGTTTAATCATGTCTTGGGTATTCTGCCTTTTGTGCAAACCCCCGGGGGCACTTTTCCGCAATGATATCAAATATCCTGACACGCCCGGAACCGGCCCACAGCGCAAGACGTTAATCCTGACGGACACAATTTCAGAGCCACAACTTGATATTTTCCCATGGCAGTTACCCCAAGGCCCTCTGCAATACTATATTGGCCCTGCTTCGCCAGAAACGTCCGGCACGGCCGGATCAGGTTTTCAACCCCGGAGGTCGCCCCTTGCGAATCCGCTCCATCCTTTTCCTGTGCCTGCTGACCCTGACGGCCGCCGGCGCCGCC
>JAGLCY010000109.1 GCA_023270185.1 Candidatus Krumholzibacteriia bacterium
GCCGCCGATGCAACCGCCGACAAACCCGCTGCCGAACCCATCCAGCAGCACCCCTTCTCCGTCCACGACATGCTGGCCATGGATCGCCTAAGCGATCCCCAGGTTTCGCCCGACGGCAAGTGGGTCGCCTACAACGTCAGCACCCCCGACCTGGACGCCAACAAATCCAAGACCGACATCTGGGTCACCAGCGTCAATGGCAAGACAACCAGACGCCTGACCAGCAATCCCGCCGCGGACTACAACCCGCGCTGGTGCATGAACGGAACCATCTATTTCCTTTCGACCAGGGACGGCAGCGCCCAGATCTGGAACATAGATCCCGCGGGTGGCGAGGCCACACAGGTGACCGAGTTGAAGCTCAGCATCGGCAACATGGAGATCGAGCCCGAACTGCACAGCTTCCTGCTTTCCATGGAAGTCTATCCCGGCCTGGGCATCCAGGGCACCATCGACAAAGACAAGGAAATCGAAGCCGATCCGACCACCGGCATGATCTACGACGAGTTGATGTTCCGGCACTGGGACACATGGGAAGACGGCAAGCGCAGTCACCTGTTTTTGCTCAAGGGCGGCAGCGACGAACCCGTTGACCTGATGCCCGACCTGGACGCCGACGTACCCACCCGCCCCTGGGGTGGCATGGAGGAAATCGCTGTCAGTCCCGACGGCGCCGAAGTCGTGTTCACGGCCAAAATCCTTCCCGGCAGCGAGCCGGCGTGGAGCACCGACTACGATCTGTACGCCGTCAAAACGGACGGCTCCGGAGAAATGCGCTGCATCACCGAAGCCAACGAAGCCTGGGACACCGAGCCGGTGTTCACGCCCGACGGCAAGACGCTTTGTTACCTGGCCATGGACCGGCCCAACTTCGAGGCCGACCGTTATCACATCGAGTTGATGGACTGGGCCACCGGCGAAAGTCGCCGCATCGATTTCAGTTACGAAGACCTGAAACTCAGCCCCCACGGCCTGAAGTTCGCCGGTAACGGCAAGACCATCTACGCCACGGCCGGTTACCTGGGCCAGAAATCGATCTTCAAGATCGATGTCAGGTCGGGCAAGGCAACCATCGTCCAGACGATGGGCCGCAACTCGAGCCTGAACCTGCTCAAGGGATCCCTGCTGTTCGGCCAGCAGAGTCTCAAATCACCCACCGAGCTTTTCACCATCAGCACCAGCGGCAGAAACCTGAAGCAGATCACCGACTTCAACGGCGAAAAGCTGGCCGCCGCGTTGATGGGCGAACCCGAGCAGTTCACCTTCAGCGGTTGGAACGACGAGAAGGTCTACGCCTACGTGGTCAAACCCTACGACTGGACCGAGGAAAAGGCGGCCGCCGGACAAAAATGGCCTGTGACCTTCCTGGTTCACGGCGGGCCCCAGGGCAGCTTCGGCAACGACTTCCACTACCGCTGGAATCCCCAGGCCTACGTCGGCGCCGGATTCACAACCGTGGCCGTCGATTTCCACGGCTCCACCGGCTACGGCCAGGAGTTCACCGACGCGATCAGCGGGCACTGGGGCGATCGGCCCCTCGAGGATCTGGAAAAAGGTCTCGCAGCCGCCCTCGAAAAATACAGTTGGATGGATGGCGACAGGGTTGTCGCCTCTGGCGCCAGCTACGGCGCGTACATGATCAACTGGATGCACGGCCAACCTTTCGCCAAAAACTTCAGGGCCTTCGTGAGCCATGACGGAAACCTGGACGAACGCATGGCCTACTATGACACCGAGGAACTCTGGTTCCCCGAGTGGGAACACGGCGG
>JAGLCY010000011.1 GCA_023270185.1 Candidatus Krumholzibacteriia bacterium
AGCCAGCACTGCCAGCGGTCCGGAAATTCCCTGCAACACGTTCTTGAACATGGACCTCATCTCAACCTCCTGGGTAAATCTCGATGGTTCTGTCTACCAACCAGTAATTTAGCATCCTATCACAATTTCCACCGGCATTATGTTAAAAAATTGCACTGCTTGTGACCGGACTGCAAGAATGATTGCTAAATTGTTTGGACGGACCGATTCCTTGCCCTATCCTGCAAATGTTCCGCTTGAAAAAAACCCCGCGTCAACGGTCTGTTCAGCCCGGGAAACCCTCTGGAGGAGTCATGCGTCCCTTTCGCGCCCCAACCCACCTCATAATGACCCTTGTTTTGCTCGGCGCCCTGATGGTTTTCCCTACCCAGGCGGCGGCCCAGGACGAAGACGTGGCCCCCCTGCCGGAGCCCGCTCCGATCCATCCCGGCAAAATCCTGGTTACCGAGGCGGTCCCGCTGCTTTTGCCCGCCTTCCACGATGATGACCTGGCCGGCGTCAAGATCGCCGACCTCCTGGACGAGATGCCCGCCACACCCGACCGGGCCGCGCCGGACAGGGACCGGGAATTCACGGGACCTGGCGAATCGTCCTACAGTTGGCACGTAAAATCCTTAAAGGACGGGAACATCGAATTCGACCGCCCCAAAGGCGAGTCCGCTGTCCGTTACCTGGCGTTCTACGTCACAACCGACCGGTGGCGGAAAGTGTCTTTTTCCGTGGCCGGCGAACATCCGGTCAAGGGCGTGTTGGACGGATCCCCCCTGGCCCTGACCAAAAAAGATGCCGACGATGAAAATCCCGCCCGTCACGAGGGCGAATTGAAACTGGCCATCGGCAAGCACCTGGTTGTGCTGCGCGCGATGGCCGATCCCGAGGTCGAAGGTGATTGGGACCTGGGTGTGGCCGTGACGCCAGACACCGTTGCCGGGACCGAGGGACTGGAATTTTCCGTCGACCCGAAACGTCATGTGGACATTCATAAAGTCCTGAACGCCCCGCGTGTCTCCAGTGTGGCCTTGTCGCCCGACGGTTTATTGGCGGCCATCAAACTCGGCGAATATCGCAACGGAAAAGACCACGAGCAGTGGATCGAGATCCGAAACACGAATGACGGCAGTCTGGCTCATCTGTGGCGCGCCAGCCAGGCGCCGGGGGCCGTGGCGTGGCATCCTGTTGGGCGGAAACTGACCTGGCAGACGAACAACAACGGCAAGGCCACCGTCTGGCTGCACGATCTGGACACCGGCGAAACCGTCACCGTCCTGGCCGATGTCGAAAAGCTGGGCAGCTGGTCCTGGGCCCCGGACGGAAGCTCGCTCATCTACGAAATCACCCGCTCCCCCGACGATGACCCACGCAAGGTCAAACGGGTGCTGCACCCGGCCGACCGGCAGCCCTGGTGGCGCGGCCGGTCCCACCTGATGCAGGTATTCGTGCCCGGGGACCTGACCCGCCGCCTGACCGCGGGGCCCGTCAGCGCGAACAGCTGGGAAGTATCCGACGACGGCAAAAAGATGCTGTTTTTCACCGGAGAACCCGACATCACCAAACGTCCGTTCAGCACCACCAAGCTGTGGCTGATGGATCTGGAAACCCTGAAGGTGGAGTTGATCCTGGATGATCCCTGGATCGGCGGCGCCACGTTCAGTCCCGACGGGAAAACCCTCTGCCTGCAGGGATCACCCTCGGCCTTCGACGGCATGGGTCGCAACCTGCCTGACGGCGTGCAAGCCAACGATTACGGCGGACAATTGTACATGTACGATCTGGCCGCGGGTAAGGCCGAACCCGCCTCACTCGCCCTGACTCCGGACATCGGCCACGTCCAGTGGTCACGAGCCGACGGTTTCATCTACGCGCGCACCACCGACACCCAGTACGGAAGCGTGTACCGCTTCAAACCCGGCGGCCAGGATTGGGAAAGGGTCACCACGGGCCTGGAGGTCACCGGCCAGTTCGCCCTGGCCCGGAACGCCACCGTCGGAATTGCCCGCGGTTCGAGCGCGACTGTCCCGAACCGCCTCTACACCGTGGACCTGGCCACGAACAAGGCCGGCTTATTGCTGGACCCGGGGACCGCGGATTACCAGGACATCGTCTTCGGCAAGGTCGAAAACTGGGTGGCCGAACTTCCTGACGGCATGAAGCTGGACGGCTTCGTCTACTACCCTCCCGACTTCGATCCCGCCCTGAAATATCCCGTGATCGTCTACTACTACGGAGGCACCAGTCCCATCACCCGGGATTTCGGCGGCCGCTATCCCAAGAACATCTGGGCCGGGCAAGGTTACGTCATCTACGTGCCCAACCCCAGCGGGGCCACGGGTTACGGACAGGAATACGCAGCCCGCCACGTCAATGACTGGGGAATCATGACCGCGGGTGAGGTCATCGAAGGCACGAAGGCTTTCCTGGCCGCCCACGATTTCGCTGATCCGGATCGCGTGGGCTGCATGGGCGCATCGTACGGTGGGTTCCTGACGGAATACATTGTCACCCAGACAGACATCTTCGCCGCCGCGGTCAGCCACGCGGGCATCTCGGACATCTCCAGTTACTGGGGCGAAGGCATGTGGGGTTACGTCTACGGCGCCCGGGCCCTGGCGAATTCGTTCCCCTGGAAGGACCGCGAACTGTTCATCGAGCAGAGCCCGCTGTTCCACGCCGACAAGATCACCACGCCGCTGCTGCTGGTGCACGGCGACAGCGACATCAACGTTCCCAAGGGCGAAAGCGACCAGCTGTTCACCGCGTTGAAAATCCTCGGCAGGGAAGTCGAATACGTGCAGATCCAGGGGCAGGACCATCACATCCTGGATCACGAACAGCGCATCGTCTGGAACGATACGATCCTGGCCTTCTTGGCCAAGTACCTGAAGGATCGGCCGGCGTGGTGGGATGAGATGTATCCGGCGCCGGAGGACTATCGGTAAACGCCAAAAAACGATGAGGGCCCCCCGGGGGGCCCTCTTTTTGTTGTGGGTTTGGATTCTTAACTCATTTGTTATCAAGCGGTTGTTGTAAGAAAAAGTGCCCCCGGGGGCACTTTTTAGCTCTAACTGGTTTGTTTCCAATGTGTTAAAATTTCCGATATTCCCAAATTAACCTTTTGACAATATATTTGTTGTCGCAGATCACCCCCCGGGGGGCGATTTCGCAGGGATATCCAATACCCTTGCACACCTCCTCCCCGCGTCTTCC
>JAGLCY010000110.1 GCA_023270185.1 Candidatus Krumholzibacteriia bacterium
TGGCATGTGCCCACCCTGGTGGTGCACGGCGCGCTGGACTATCGCGTGGTCGACACCCAGGGACTGAGCACGTTTACGGCGCTCCGGCGGCAGGGCGTGCCTGCCCGTTTGTTGTATTACCCGGACGAGAACCATTGGGTGCTCAAGCCCCGGAACTCGATCCAGTGGCACAACGAGGTCATGGCCTGGATCACCCGCTGGACCGACTGAAAAGGTAACGATCATGATGTCACAAATCCTTAAGCGGGTCGGAATCGGAGTCGGCGGCGCCACCCTCCTGGTGATTGTCGTCGGCTTCCTGCTGCCCAGCACCTTCGAAGTCTCCAAATCGGTGATCATCAAGGCCGCGCCCGAGCGCATTCATGAATTCACCGGGGATCTGACACGGTGGCCCGAATGGACGCCCTGGTTGAAAGACGATCCGAACCTCGTGGTGACTTACGGGGACAAGACCACCGGCGTGGGCGCCAGCCAGGTATGGCAAGGCGGCTCCAGTGAAGGCCATCTGGTCTTGACCCGCTGTGATCCGACCTGGGGTATCGCCTACGACATGGCCTTCGACAAGAGCACTTATGAATCGACCGGTTCATTGCAGTACAAGACGGTCCCCGAAAGCACGGAAGTCATCTGGACCATGACCGGCGACAACGGCATGAACATCCTGGCCCGGTATTTCGGAGCCCTGATGCCCTCAATGATCGGGCCGATGTTCGAGGAAGGGCTCGCGCGGCTGAAAATGGTCTCCGAAAGGACGAACAGCACCGACGTGGAGAGCTAAGGGTTGTGCCTTTGAAATTGTGTCTGGCTCATTTGGGAGGAAGGCGATCCTCTGACAACCCCCCGGGGGGTTATGTTTTTGAGGTTTTGGGCAATCCCGGATGTGAATTGCCCCATTTTGAAGATTTATTCATCAAATTCGGAGCGTCCACCCAGTCCGATGTCCGGCCCCAACGCGCAGACACAATTTCAGAGGCACAACAGAATTGATACAGGAAGAATTGGCTGCACTTTTGGAATCAAAGGAAATCGAATCCCGCGCGATGACAAACCATCATAAAAAGGAACAATCGGGGACCCCCCGGGGGGTTTCTACCAACCGGCCGCCGGTCCAGATCCATGTCCACGAAGATGCAAAAACGGCAGCGTTCAGCAATCGAATTTCGACGATTATCCAGGCCAGCGCGTGCAAAGGCATCCCCTGGCGGGAAACTTCAAGGGTTGACGAGGCCGATCAGGGCCGGAACCCGCCGGTGGATTTTACGGCAGTTTGGGCCACTGGCCGCTGAAGATCCTCGATACAGGTCAAGATGCGACTCTCCAACTCAGCCCTGCCTTCTCCCCTCGCATAATTGAGCTGGATTTGCAGGATCCGCATCCGGGAGGATTTCTTCAATTCACCCATCCGGCGGGTCAATTCGGGACTATTGTCTGTGCCTAGTTCTTCTATTAATACCTGCTTAGAACATCGCATACTGTCCATGACGGCTCGAATCTCGGCCAGCATGGACGTCCGTTCGGCGAAATTTTCATGGTTTTCAGCCACCTGGATGAGCTTGGCCGGAGGATCCCCAGCCACAGCCCAAGTGGCTAATACCAAACATGTTACAACTACAAGTGCCGCAATGATCCATTTCACCGGTCAACCTCCAAACCCATTACTCATACATTATGACATATTTTTTGATTTTTTACAATGTCATTTACCTGAAACCATCCCTTTGCCCATCCGCTTTAGGACCCACCATTGATATAAAGATCAATCCCCAGTAGTGTTGATGGCTGATCATCCCAACCCAGGAGCAGAAATGCTGAAAGACAAAATCGTATTCATCACCGGGGCCAGCGCCGGCATCGGCACAGCCTGCGCCGAAGCTTTCGCCCGCGAAGGTTGCCGCCTGATCCTGGCCGCCCGCCGTCTGGAAAAACTCGACACCCTGGCGGAAAAACTCGCAGCCGACCACGGAACAAAATGCCATACGATCGAGCTGGATGTCCGGGACCGGGAAAGGGTCAATGACGTCATCGAAAATTTTCCCGCCGATTGGGCCGGCATCGACATCCTGATCAACAACGCGGGACTGAGCCGCGGGCTGGACAAGGTTCAGGACGCGCTTCACACCGACTGGGAAGAGATGATCGACACCAACGTCAAGGGCCTTCTGTGGGTCAGCCGCGCGGTGATGCCCGGCATGGTGGAGCGGGACAAAGGGCACGTGATCAACATCGGCAGCATCGCCGGTCGGCAGGTCTATCCCGGCGGCAACGTCTACTGCGCGACCAAATACGCCGTGCGGGCGATCACCCAGGGCATGCGGATTGATCTGCTGGGCACGAAGATCAGGTGCTCATCGGTGGATCCGGGTATGGTCGAGACGGAATTCAGCGAGGTGAGGTTCCACGGTGACAAGGAAAAAGGAGCGCAAACCTATCAGAATTTCCCGCCGCTGAAGGCCGAAGACATCGCCGAGACGGTGCTGTTCTGCGCGACTCGTCCGCCACACGTGAACATCCACGACGTGTTGATCATGCCGCAGGATCAGGCCGCGGTGTACGCGTCACACCCGCGGGGCATCGGAAAGGATCTCTAGCAGGCTGTGGTCAGACGGCGGCCTCGATGGACAGGATTTCCCAGGTCCGCTGTTCGCCGCCCTCGCCGAAGATGACCCGGTCACCGACCTTGGCGCCCATGAAGGCCATGGCCAGGGGCGCCTGGTAGTTGAGAATCTTGTTCTCCACATCGGTATCCCAGGGGCCGAAGAAAGTGTACACCTCTTCTTCGCCGGTATCCACCGACCGCGTCCCCACCCGGGTGCCGATGTTCACGAAGTCGCTGCCCGCCATCTCGTGGTTGATCACCTTGGCCACCGTCAGTTCGTTTTTCATGCCCGTGGCCCGGCTGGCCAGCTGGTCACGCTTTTCCAGGGCGGCTGTATATTCGGCGTTTTCGCTCAGGTCACCGTGGGCGGCCGCTTCGCCGATCTGCTGCGCCACTTCGGGAATTTCGATATCGATGATGTGGTTCAGGGCGTCCTGGGCCCGGCGCAGACCGTCTTCGGTGGTGTAGATGGTGCCGCCTTCTTCCCACTCGCGGGTGATCTCGATGAAGATGTCCGCGTACTTCGAGCGCAGGTATCCCAGCAACTGGGTTCGCATGGCCGGACTCAGGCCGTGGTTGGTTTCGATCAGGCCCTTGAGACGGATTCCCTCGCCACGATCAGCCGCATCGATCAGGCCCAGCATCGGCCGGTTGCTCTGTGTGGCCAGCGCCGCCCGGGCGGATTCCAGAACCTTGAGATGCTTTTCCTCCAGCGACATGCCGTAGAGTTTCCCGGATGAATCCAGCAACACGAACATGGCGTCGGCGATGCGGTTTACCGACAGGGCTTCCTCTTTCGCGAGGAACTTGGCCGCGGCGCCGGTGGTGAACCGTGTCCGCCACAACCAACACAGCAGATCCGGACTGGAAGTGGGCCGTTCCATGGCCTGCTCCAGGGCCGCGTGAAGAGCATCGATCTGGCCACCCTCGATCAGGGTCCGGGTGATGGAATCGCACAGCCGTTTGCCGGCCCGCATCAACACCGCGCTCCAGGTCTCACCCCAATTTTCAGGCATGGTCTTGCGCACGTAGTTCAGGACCCGCTGCAACAGGGTCTCGGGCAGATCGGCGCTCAGGGTGCTCTTGTCCTGGATACGTCCCAGGACCTGAACGGCTGCCTTGGGGTTGGGCCGAGCCACGGCCACGCCGCGAGCGGCGACTTCGGCATGCAGGGCCAGTCCCGCCAGGGCCAGTGAAGGACTTTCCTTCAGGGAGGCAATCGCAACCTTGGCCGCTCCGTTGCCGAAATAAACCAGGAGTTCATCGTCGACACATCCATCGCAGGCGCCGTTTTTCTCATCGCGCGAAATCTCGTCGAGATATGCCATCACCTTGAGCAGCTTGTCCTGGGGATCCTTGCTGATATCGAACTTTCGGCGCAGGCGGTCCTCGTACTTGTCGGCCTGCCTCATGAGTCGGAAGCTGGGCTGGCTGCCGGCGGACATCCCGATCATGGGATCACGTTTGAGGGCGGGCTTGGCGTCCTTCCACCAGCTCTTCCACCCCTTGTCCCCCAGCAGATCGGTGATATAACCCTTGAGATCCCGGTAGGAAATCTGTCCCTCGCGCAGCGAGTTGAGAGCCAGCTTGACGAAAGCCACGGCGTCTTCACCGGCCAGATCGCGCAATTTGTCCTGGGCATAAAGAACCATGGCGGGAAAATAATCTTCGGAACGGGGCGCGAGCTTGTGGACGGTGGCGGGTCCGTATTCATTCCGGCGGTCCTGGAACAGGACGGTTACGTCACCCTTTTCCCCGTTCACGGTCTCGACCATGCCGGGAACCAGAAAACTCCGGTCCACGGCAAAGCAGCCTTCCTGGAGATGGACATACAGTTCGATTTTGGTTACCGAATCGCCCAGCGAAGCTTTTTCGGCCAGGACCAGTTCCAATAGGTCGGGGAGTTCGGCGAAGTCCGGATACCGGGAGAGATACAGCCTCTTCAGATGCTCAACCAGGCTCTTGCCCGAAGGCAGCTGCTCCGCCCCCTTGCGCACGGCGCTGAGAGCTTCGAGGGATCCACTTTTTTCCTCGACATGGGTGATGACCATGTCCATCAGGGCCTCGGCGCGGTCGGCCGATCCCTGGCGCCCCACCTGGCCGGCGATGGGAATGAGTTCATTCCAGGAATAGCCGGTATGGTTCAGGGCCTCCATCCAGAGGCCCTCCAGTTTATCGAATTCCTTGCTGTTGGCCAGCTTGCCGAGTTTGATGAGAGAAGGTCCCTCGGACACGGTATCGGTCATATTCCGCCTCTAAATATGAAAAGCCCCTCGATTGCGAAAACGAGGGGCTATAATAGTAATTTAATCGCGCTTGGGAAAGGCAGGGTCCCTTTGACGTCCTATTTGACCATCGTCATCTTTCCTGTTTCCACACTATTTCCCACCACGAATCGGGTCACGTACATGCCCGTCGAGGTCACCATCCCCCGGTCATCCCGGCCGTTCCACACCACTTCGTGCCAGCCCGGCGAACGATTGACCTGCAGGGTCCGCACGAGATAGCCCTGGACCGTGAAGATCTCCAGACGAACCACGTCGGAATCCTGGATGTCTTCGGGGATACCGTAAACGATGCGCGTCTCGGGATTGAAAGGATTGGGATAGTTGGGTTTGAGCTGGGCGCCCATCGGGACGGTGACGATATCGCCGCCGATTTCGAAAAAGATCGGGTCGGACCAATCGCTCATGACCGACCGCAGACCGATTTCATCGACGCCACGCACGCGGATCCGCTGGCTGACGCCGGGGTCGGCACTGAATAAGAATGTCGTATCGGAAACCGTGGCAATCAGTTCGTCCGATTCATCGCCTTTTCTGAGCCAGACTTCGTAGTTCACGGCTTCGGGTCTGACGATACCTTCTTCATCAATCACGGGACTGGGATTCCAGTGAAATTGGATGTCCTGCTGCTGGGCCAAGGCGGCCGAAACCATCAGAATCGTTAAGATCAAGGCGGACAACAGGATTTTACTAGCTGCAGTTTTCACTTCGGTCCTTCCGGAAAACCGTGCGATTTCCTATAAATCGCTCAGATCAGGTCAATCCATGCAACCCAGGTGCCAATTGATGTTCGTACATGATGTATTTCCCTAAAAAACCGCCTGAAATCCGGTGAAAACAGGGCTGATATTACATTTGAGCCCGGATTCTCAGGGGTGGGAGCCTGGTGAGTTTGATGAAAATATGATCAGATTCAGCATGGGCAAGAAATTACCGCCTTCGTGGGGGCAATTTGCATGACAACAAGTTTTCAATCGGGAGAATCAGGTCTTTCCGGCCACTGGGGGGCATCTGGGACATCTTCCATGGCTGCCAGACGGCGGCGGGTGATGATGATTTTCCGGATGGCCCCCACGGCAAAAATAAATGCAGTCAGGACAAAGAGCCCCGGCCATCTGGTGAGAAACAACATCCATCCGAATTTAAGCTTCATGGCCGCGGCAAAATCCCGGTGGAAATCGTCCAGGTCCTCACCGGTCACGATTGTGAAGGCTTCGGAAAAATTTTCACAATTTTTCGTTTCCCGCACGAGATCGACGATGATTTCCTCCCCAAAACCCTCCCGGAGCCGGGATACAGCCAACAGGCTGGTCCGGTAAGCTCGGTCAGCCCGGTCATGCGGAATGGGAAACCGACCCTGTAATCGGCTCAGATCCGGGACTCTGCCGTCCAGAATCAGCGATACGGTGTCGGAGAACCGCCACTCTCCGGAGTAGAGCATGGCAGTGCCTTCGTGAAGCCAGGTGGGCAACCAGGCGCCCCCGCTGCCCTGGAACAGAAGCGCGTGCACCATCTCGTGAAGAAAGACCTCGCGCAAACCACGACCCACGGCCGGAAGTCGGGAATAGTCCAGGGCGATGACCCGTCCCGAAGGCAGGGCCACGCCCACTCCCCAATCCGGGAGCCTGCCCGCGAAATGGCGTTGAAAGGAACTTGTGTTCACGATCAGGCAGGTGACCGTATCGGCCCGCGAGTCCCGCGGCAGGATTTCCGCGGTCAATCGGGGACCTTCGGCCATCCAGATTTCGTGGCAGCGCCTGGCGGCGTCCTGGCCGGCTTCGGTTTCCACCTGGAAAACCACCACCGGCATTCGGGCCCATGCCGAGGGGGCATGCGTCAGGACCAGCAAGGTCATGGTCAGCAGGGCGGCACCTTTCCAAAATTTCCAAATGGAACCCAAAGGGGTCTCCCGTTCTCTGTTAAGTTGTCCAGGACCCGGGCAGGGAGTATGCTCCAGCCCGCACTCTTCATTATCCGGTTTGGATGGGCATCCGGCAATGTTAAGGATGGTCATGATGATGGATCCAGGAATTCTCGCGGAACTCGAACAAATCAGGGATGGGATAACAGCCGAAACCCGGATCACGGTGCTGTCGGGCGCGGGTATATCCGCGGCCAGCGGCATTCCCACCTTCAGAGGTAAACAGGACAGCCTGTGGAGCCGTTACCGACCCGAGGACCTCGCCACACCCGGCGCTTTCGCCCGCGACCCCGAACTGGTTTGGCGGTGGTACGACTGGCGCCGGGGCCTCATCAATGACGCCGAACCCAACGCCGCCCACCGGGCCCTCGTCCGCCTGGAATCAATCTGTCCGGTGATAATCGTCACGCAGAACGTGGACGGGTTCCACCAACAGGCCGGCAGCTCCAAGGTGTGGGAATTCCACGGCTCGATATGGGTGGTGCGCTGCCAGGAGTGCGGGGCCGAAAGTCTCGACCGCAGAGTGCCCATTCCCATCCTGCCCAAATGCGACGAGTGTGGAGGATTGCTCAGGCCGGGCGTGGTCTGGTTTGGCGAGGGGATCGATCCGGAAGTGCTCAGAACCTCAGCGGAGGTCGCCGCCGACTGTGATCTCTTCCTCGTGGTCGGTACGGCCGGTGCGGTCTACCCCGCCGCCGGCCTGGTCGGAACCGCCCGACAGGCGGGGGCCCGCGTCGTCGAATTCAACCTCGAACCCGGGGGTGTCAGCCATCTGGCCGACCTTTTTGTCCCCGGCTCGGCCGCTGTCACCCTGGACCACCTGATTTCGTAGTTGCGGATCCCGTCCGTAACCGGGCACCGTCCCGATCGGCAGGGTGGGCAGCAACAGGAAGAAAGAATTCCCCAGACTCTTGTCCGCGTGGACCATGATGCTGCCGCCATGGTTTTTCACCGCCGAGTTGGCGATCGGCAAACTGAGTCCGGAACCCTTGTGATGGTGTTCGATCCTGCCGACAAGTTCGAATTTCCCGAACAAGGCCTCGCGGCGATCTTCCGGGATGGGATCACCGGTGTTGAAGATCTCGACCAGGCGCCAGGTAAGCTTATCCTTCTGCCAGTGCCGGAAAGAAGCCTGGCCCTTCAGGATGTACTCCCCCTCGGGCTCTTTACGGCAGTCGGGTCCGCCCAGACCCGGCACCTTTTCGGCTTCGCGGATCACGATCTGGCCACCCTCGTAATTGTGGACCACCGCGTTGTTAAGGATCTTTTCGAAAGCCACCTTCAGGATTTTCTGGTCGCAGAGCACGGCCCACTCGGTCTCCTCTTCCAGCTCGTTGATCACCGAGATGCCCCGCAGATGGGCCCGTTCCCGGATACCGCACAATCCGACTTCCACGAAGCTGGCGACGGGCACCGGCTGCAGGTCGAGTTGAAGATCGCGGGCCTGGATGGAGGCCATCTGGATGGCGTCGTTCATGAACCCGGTGAGTCTTTTTCCACTGCTTTCGATGATCGAGGCGATCTCCATGATGTTCAGCCGTTCCAGGAGTTTCCGTTCCTGGTCATCGACTTTGCTCACCGACGCTTTCAGGTAGTCCACCCCACCCATGATCGACGTCAGGGGCGTGCGAACCTCGTGGGAAATCAGGACGAGAAAATCGTCCTTGGCCTTGTCCAACATTCGCAGGTCATCGAGGGAACCGCGCAGGTTTTCCGCCTTGATCTGGACAAGACGATGGGCTTCGTCCTTGCTGATGGCCAAATGCGACAAATGCTGGGACACGTTTTGAACCACCCTGGTGACCCCGTACAGGGCCAGGCCCAGGGCCAGCAGGGCAACGAACAGCACCGCCATCACGAAACGCACGCCCATGGCCCGCAGTCCCAGAACCTCCTGGGCCGTCAGCAATGTGAAGGGCAGGTCCGTGCCGTGCCCGACGGTGACGATCCAGGGCAGCCACCGATCACTGATGATCGCGGTCCGCACGTTTTCACCCGGCCGCAGCGGAATCCAGAGTTCGGATCCCGCGGCCACGCCAAAAACCCCGCCGTTGTCGTCACGGGGCCGGTCGGCCAGCTTGGCGCCGGCCTTGACCGATCCGGTGGCTGAAACCATAACGGTGCCATCGCCGTCCAGGACACACCACCAGCCACTGGGTTGGAAATCCCTGACCAGGGCGTTGAGATCCAGGAAATACACGGGATGTCCGATGTTAACCTCGGCTCGCTCATCACGGACCATCACCGGCAGCAGGGCCAGGTGGGACTCGCCGGAAGCCTTCAGAAGAAGAGGAGGGAACAGATATATCGGATGTCCGGGATTGGAATCCACCAGGACCGGAGCATCGGAAACCCGGACATTGGACCAGCTGCCCGGCCGGAACCCAGGCTGAAAACAGTGGCTGTATTTCTCCAACCAGGCTGATACCGAAATTCGGTTTTCCTCGGTGGCCAGGGAATCGACCAGGCTGAAAATGCCCGGGACTTCTCTTTCGGCCGCCCATGGTCGGCCCAGAGCCACACCGTCCAGCAGTTCCATCTGCAGGAGATCTTCAACCAGGTGGGCGCCGTCCGCCCGTCCCCCGCGGGACAGGAAATCATTCTGACGGACCTCCACAGCCATGGCCTCCAACGAGGCCCGCCGGCGGAGGTTGTCCAGGAGAGAAACGACTTCCCGGTTCTGAATCTTTTTCGCCGTGCCGGTCGCGTGGTGGGTGAAGACCACCCAGCTTATACCCCCGATGGAAAGGACCGCCAGAAACATCACCGGAAGAACCCGGGCAAAGATCTGCCAGCGGGTGCGGTAACTGAGCCTGTTGAGAATGTGACTCATGCGGACCTTTCATAACCGACCATTGAAGGCCGGGGATACGGCCGAAGTGGAGGCAGAATAAACCTATCCCAGCCTCTGAATTGTTATCGTTCGGATCCGGGAAAGGTTGACCCATGGTTTTGACCGGGTTATTCATGGAGCATTCGAGGC
>JAGLCY010000111.1 GCA_023270185.1 Candidatus Krumholzibacteriia bacterium
CTCATCTGGAACCGTGAAGCCGCCGCCAACCTGGATGCCCTGTTGAAGGAAACCCGGCCGACGGTGGCGCATCTGCATAATATCTACCACCATCTCAGCCCCTCCATCCTGCCTGTTTTGCGCCGGCACGGTATACCCGTGGTCATGACGCTGCACGATTTGCGGCTTCTGTGCCCTGCCATTCATATGTTGCGCGATGGCGAGGTCTGCGAAAAATGTCGGGACGGACGACTGCACAACGCCGTCAGGTACAAATGCGTCAAGGATTCGCGCGCGGCCTCGCTGCTGGCCGCGGTGGAAACCTTCCATCAGCGGTCGCGACATCTTTACGAGGACACGGTCGACCTGTTCCTGTGCCCGAGCCGATTCATCCGGGACAAATACATATCCTGGGGTTATCCCGAAGCCAAGCTCCGCCATCTGCCCAATTTCGTGGACCTGGATTTCTGGCATCCGAAGCAATTGAAAACTTCAACCGCCCGGGACTCCTACGTGTTTTTCGGCCGCATTTCCGCCGAAAAAGGATTGCGCACGCTGCTGGACGCCCAGTCCCTGTGGGAAAAGAAGTACGCCGCCGGCGAAGTGGACGCGCCTCCCCTTAACCTGCTCATTGCCGGATCAGGACCCTGCGAGGGGAACATCAGGGCCTACGCGGCCCAGCTCAAACTGGAAAAAGTGGAAATACTCGGACCTCTGGACCAGGCGGGCCTGCGAGAGGCTCTCGGCCGTTCGCGGTTTTCGGTGCTGCCTTCTGAGTGGTACGAAAACGGGCCCATGGCCGCCCTGGAAGCTCTTGCTTCCGGCCTGCCCATGGTAGGGACGGATATCGGAGGCATCCCCGAAATGATCGAAGACGGGGTCAACGGGATCGTGGTGCCGCCACGCGACCCCGTCGGATTGCTTGAGGGATTGATCAAAGCCTCGCGGCTGGGCCCCGCCGCGGGCGAGACCGCGCGGTCCTGGGCGAAGGACCACGCTTCCCGCGTCGATCACATGGCCAGGTTGCAAAACATCCTGGCCGAAGTGGCCCGGTAGCCCGGACTATTCCAACCTGATCGGAATTTCCAGCACCAACCTGCCGCCCTCGTCCCCGGGACGCCTGTCGTCGGTACGGGTATCGTTGAAACGGATGGCCCCGAAGGTTCCCATGTCGGCGGGAGCCGCCTGCCACTCATCGGTGAAACTGAGTTCGACTTCCGTCGGCACGCCGCAATACAGGCGCAGCGGACCGCCACCGGCGCGACTGGCCTGACCCTGGACCGGATGGGCGAAGAAGTACTTCTCCTCCAGATCGAAGCCCCACTCCTCCATGTCCGCCGCCAGGGCGAAAGCCCCGACCACCTGCAGGGTGAACGTCGCGGTTTCGGCGCCCGCGGGCAGGGAGATCCCCACATCCGCTTCAAGTCCGTCGAAGCCGTTGACACGAACCGCCTTGCCCTTGCTGTCGAGGATGTTCACAGCACAGTCGGTGAAAAGATTGCCGACCTTTTCGGACATGACCAGATGGAAAGCCGCGCGAGGCGTTGTGCTGTCCAGGGTGAAGTCCCGGGTGTATTCGTCGGCCTTGGTAATCTCCACCTCTTCGGTTGCGGTGAAACCTTCGATGGCCACCGTGGCGTCACCCTTGAAAACCCCGGCAAAGGAACGTGTCACCGTGACATTAGCCGTGGCGTCCGCACCGTTTTTCTCGCGCCCGAGGTCGGTCACCGTATCGGGAGTGAAAGTGTACCCGTCGAAGGAAACACTGAGGCGATAATCGCTCTTGTCCATGGCCCCGATGCTGCTGGCCACGTCGATTTCCCAGGTGCCGGGATAAAGCTCGGGGGCCAGCACCACCTGGTCCCTGATGGGGTGTTCATCCACGCCGGCGTAACCGCCCCAGCCGCCCCGCACGTGGCCTTCCGGGTTGCAGATTTCCGTCATCACCCTGGCTCCGCGGGAAGAGCCCGTGTCTTCGCTGACTTCCAAACGAACGCGCATGGCCGTGGCGCCCGCGGGAACGTTCACGAAGTAGCGGTGAACCGAGCTCTGCACCAGACCCTTGCCTTCGTACACCTTGCTGTATCCGCTCTCCGGTCCCACAGGATCACCGACGACCACGGTGTTCCACAGATAGAACTCCCGGCCGGCCAGACCGCCGAGGTCGCCGCCGTCCAGATTGGCGATCACCCGGGCGGAATAGGCGCCGGGATCAGCCAGGTTTTCCCCGT
>JAGLCY010000112.1 GCA_023270185.1 Candidatus Krumholzibacteriia bacterium
CTGGTCAACGACCATCCGTTTTTCCCTGATAAATTCACCACGGTCGGGGCCGCGATGGAGATCCCCTACAGCGCCGCGGTGGTCATCCCGTTCAGGGCCGAGGTGGTGGCCCGGGCCAGGATTACGATCGAGGATATCGAAGGCAGCGTCATCCGGGTGGTTCTGGACATGGACATTCTCCCCGGATCACATTCCTGGATTTGGGACGGACGGAACGACGCGGGCGATCTCCAGCCCTCGGGCCGGTATACGGCCCACCTTGTCACAACGAAACTGGACACGGGAGAATTGATGTTCGAGGACCGTACGGACATGCTGCTGTCGATGCTGGATCCATCGCGGGTTCCGGTGGGTTTCACGGGCAGGGATGGAAAGCTGGTTCTCAGGGATATGAAGCTGTTTCCCCACCTTTACGACCGGCCCGACATGACCGCGACCAACGAAAACGCTGAACCCATAGGCGAATTCAGTCCGTCCTCGATGATGCGGATTAGCCTCGCCGATACCGGTGGGGGCGGCCATATGAATTTCATGATGGAAGTGCCGGGCGCGACCACGCTGGATCTGGTTTGGGATCCCCGGATGGCCGTTTCAGCCAATGGTCCGGATTACGGAGAGCGGGAAACCCCGTCAGTGCCACGAGTGAACAAGATTGAGCCGGATGAACCGCCATTCGAACTGCGCTTGGTCTACCCCAACCCGTTCAATTAATAGTTCAGTCGCCGGTCGCGTCGTCCAGGATCTGCTGAAGGTCTTCCTTGCCGACCGACATCATCAGTTCGCCGTCGGGATACTTCACGGCCATGACGCCCTTTTCGCAGCCGCCCAGGCAGCCGCTGGTGAAGACCCGGATCTGACCCTCGAGCCCCTTTTCCTTGACCATTTCGCGCAACTCTTCGCGCAGCTGGCGGCCGCCCCGGTCGGCACAACAGGGTTTGGGGTGCCCGTCGGGCCGCTTGTGGGTGCAGACGAAGATTGCGTTGGGGAAGGGCGCGGGGAATTTCAGCATCGTTTACTCCAGGGATGGCTGTTGAAAGTCACAGGAAATTTCCATCACGAATAACCGAATTCCATCGGGGTCGCACCTTGATAACGGACTTCTAAAACATAAAACACTGAAAACAAATGGAGTTATTGTGGCGAAAGGCCCCCCGGGGGGCCCTGCAATACATTACCCGACCGCCTTGCCCGGGCCACGGCCGCCTGCCCCAGAGCTATCGCCCCGTCGTTGGGTGGGAGGGCGATCGAGCGGTGCACCTGAAAACCCTCTTTCCGCAACAAACGAACAGTCTGGCCCAGCAAAATTTCGTTCTGGAACACGCCGCCGCCCAGCACGACCTCCTTCAGGCCGGTCCGTTCGCGAGCTTCCCGGGTGCCGGCTACAAAGAGATCGATGAGTGTCCGGTGGAACCGCGCGCTGATTTCCGCGGGGGAAGCGCCGGCGACCAGGGCCTCCACAACACCCCGGATAATCGGGCCAATGGGAACAATGAAACCCTCAACACCGTCTGAAGATTGAACTTGCGTAAGCAATGCCCCCCGGGGGGCATTTCCCCCAAACGGCTCAGCCGCGGCCACATCGGCACTGCTGGTCAAAGCCATCAATTCGATGGCGGTCTGGGCTTCGTAACGGATTTCCAACCACCGGCCGGTCAGGGCCGCCACGGCGTCGAAAAGGCGGCCACAACTGCTGGTCACCGGCGAGTTGATCCCTTTTTCCAGCATTTCGACGACCGCCGCCACGGGCAGATCCGCGAACCAGGGCAGTTCAGGCAGGTCGTCACCGAACGTATGCCGCAGGTAACTGATCGCCGTGCGCCAGGGGGCGCGGATCGCCGCGTCGCCCCCCGGCAGGGGCACGGGATCAAAATGCCCCAGGCGAGTGAATCCGGTCAGGTCCCCCGACAGGATTTCCCCGCCCCAGATGGTGCCGTCGGTTCCGTAACCGGTGCCGTCCATGATCAGGCCGATGACCGGATCGGTCAGCCCGTGTTCGGCCATGACCGCGGCCAGATGGGCGTGGTGATGCTGCACCGGTTCCAGTTCCACGCCGGATGAAGCCTGTTCCTTCGCCCAGCGCGTGCTGAAATATCCCGGGTGCATGTCGTGGGCAATGATCCGTGGTTCGCACTCGAGGACATCCTGCAGGGTTGCCACGGTTTCGGTGAAGAATTCGAAAGCCTGCAGGTTTTCCAGATCGCCGATGTGGGGACTGAGAAACGCCCGGTCCTCTTTCAGCAGGCAAACCGTGTTTTTCAGTTCAGGACCGACCGCCAGGATATCAGGGCCAGTCGCCGTGGAACCTTTCAGGTGGATCGGCATGGGCGCGTAACCCCGGCTGCGGCGGAACAACAGGGCTTCGCCGTCCAGATCCTGGACCACCGAGTCGTCGGCTCGACGCACGATGTCCCGATCATGCAGCAGCCACCAGTCGGCGATGCCCTCCAGGCGGGTCATGGCTTCATCGTTGCCCAGACAGATTGGTTCGTCGCTCGTGTTTCCGCTGGTCATGACCAGTGTGGTGACGCCGTGGGCGCGCAGCTTGTCGAACAGGAGATGGTGAAGCGGGGTGTAGGGCAGCATGACGCCCAGCCGTCGGTGCCCGGCCGCAACCGAGGGAGCCACCAGGTTTTCCCCCTCGGTTTTTTCCAAAAGCACGATGGGTGATCGGGGCGAGGTCAGCAGTTCCTGTTCGGTTTTCCCGACTTTTCCCAGGCTCCGCGCCACCTCAAGATCCGCGGCCATGACGGCCAGGGGTTTGGCTTCGCGGTTCTTCAGCCGGCGCAGGCGCATCGTGGCATTGTTGCTGTCCGCCCGCACGGCCAGGTGGAATCCGCCCAGGCCCTTGATCGCCAGAAGTTTTCCGCCCGCCAGTAACCTCGCGGCGTAATCGAGAGGGTCGGCGCAGTCGACGGCCGGGCCGGTTTCATCTTCCAGCCACACGCGCGGTCCGCACCGGGGACAGGCGTTGGGTTGGGCGTGGAAGCGGCGGTCGCGGGGATCGTCGTATTCCGCCTGGCATGCCGGGCACATGGTGAACCGGGCCATGGAGGTGTATGGGCGGTCGTAGGGAATTCGGCCGATGATCGTCCACCGCGGTCCACAGTTGGTGCAGTTGGTGAAGGGATACCCATAACGACGATCGTCAGGATCACGGATTTCACGCACGCAGTCGGCACAAGTGGCCACATCGGGGGGGATCAGGGTGCGGGTGCCCGGCGCGTCGACCGAGGCCCGGATTTCGAAGGGGTCCACGGCCGGTTCGGTGTCCACGGGGCTTGACTGGACCGACACGATATCCGCCAGGGGCGGCGCTTCGCCCATTAATCGAATGGTAAAACGATTCAGGGCTTCGACCGGGCCTTGAATCTCGATGACCACACCGTCGCTGGTGTTGGTGACAAATCCCGTAAGATTTTCCGAGTCGGCCAAATTGAAAACGAAGGGACGGAACCCAACACCCTGGACAAGGCCGTCGACCATCAACCTGCGGCGGGAATCGGGAACCGGTCGCGTCATGATCCGGCCCGGTCACCCCGCACCCGATTCTTCAACCATTCATACCACTGATCCAGACCTTCACCGGTCGTGGCGGATACCCGGTGGAACTCGAGCCGGGGATTCACGGTTCGCGCCGCCTGCTCGCACTTGTCCACGTCGAAGTCGACGTAGGGCAGCAGGTCCATCTTGTTGATCAGGCACAGGTCCGCCGCGGCGAACATGGTGGGATACTTCAGCGGCTTGTCGTCGCCTTCGGTGACGCTGATGATCACCACTTTTGAAGCCTCGCCCAGATCGAACATGGCGGGACAGACCAGGTTGCCCACGTTTTCGATCATCAGGACCGACCCGTCGGCCGGCGCGAGTTCGTCGCAGGCCCGGCGGATCATCTGCGCGTCCAGGTGGCAGCCCTTGCCCGTGTTGACCTGGATCACCGCCGCGCCGGTCGCCGCGATGCGGTCGGCGTCGTTCAGCGTCTGCTGGTCACCCTCGATGACCGATACGGTAATCTCGTCCTTCAGCGCGGTGATGGTGCGTTCGAGCAAGGTTGTCTTGCCCGATCCCGGCGATGAAACCAGGTTCAGCACGAGAATATCCTTGGCCTCGAACCAGCCCCGGTTGCGCTGGGCCAGCATGTTGTTCTGCTGCAGGATATCCATTTCGACCTGAAGCGTGCGGGA
>JAGLCY010000113.1 GCA_023270185.1 Candidatus Krumholzibacteriia bacterium
ATGATCATGATGATCGTGGTGGTGATGGTTATGGTCGTGATGGTCGTGGGGATGATCGTGATCGTGGGGATGATCATGATCATGACGATGCTCCGGTTCTCCCGGTTTCCGGAAGGTCACCGCTTCGGGGGGCTGTCCGCAGCCGCAGATGTCACACATGTCGCACTCCCGTTATGTTCAAACCAGGTTCAGAAAATGTTCAATCCACGTTGATGGAACGGACCCTCAGTTCCTTGCCCTGCAGGATCTCCACCAGGCCCTGCCCGCAGGCTGGGCAGACAGCCATGAAATAATCCACCTCCACGTCCCGGCCGCAATCCGGGCAGTGGCCCAGACCGGGGATCTCGTGGATCACCAGCTCCGCCTGCTCGGCGAGCGTACCGCGACGGGCCACTTCAAAACAGAATTCCAGCGAAAGGATCTCCACACCGGCCAGTTGACCCACCTCGATTTCCACCGAGTTGATGACCCGGGCGCCCGCCGACCGCGCCTCATTCTCGGCGATATCCAGAATTCCCGACACGATGGACATCTCATGCATGGTTACAACCCGAGAAAGCGAATGGCAAGGCCGCTGCTGAGAATCGCCACGCCGGCGATGGCGTGGGTGTAGCGTTCGATCCGCTGCATGGGGATCAGGCGGATGCCCCGTTGGGCCAGATAGACCATCATCAGCATGGTGCCGATGGTCACGACCGCGAAAATGCCTGTCACCAACACCAGACCCCAGAAACTACTGGTGGCGGCCGGATACATCAGGATCGGAATCAGCGGCTCGCAGGGACCCAGCACGAATATGATGAACAGGGCCCATGGGGTCAGGTTGCGGCGGCTGCCGGCCCCTTCGTCATCGTGTACGTGGGAATGTTCGTGGTGATGACTGTGGTGGTGGGTGTGGGCCGACCCGTTGGAATGCTGGTGCACATGGGTGTGGGGTTTGTCCCGCATGGCTTTTCGCAGTCCCCAAACCGCGTAGATCAGGCCAAAGGAAATCAGGAGCCAGGCAGCGATGTCTCCGCGCACGCCCTCGATGATATCCAACCGTCCCACCGCCATGCCCAGGCCGATGCCGACCAGGCCCAGCACCACGGACCCGAGCACGTGGCCGATCCCGCACAGGGTTGTGACGCCCAGCGTGCGGCCGAGGGACCAGTTGCGGGCCTTGCCGATGACGATGAAAGGGAGGTAGTGATCGGGCCCGGTGAGGGTGTGCACGAAACCGATGGTCGCGGCGGTGGCTGCTAGGATGGCGAGTTCCGAACCCATGCCATTCTCCGGGTTGGCAGTGGTGTGATTTCCTGAAAATTACCTGATAAAAAGGTATCAGGTTAGGGAGTCGGGTCCAAGAATAAACGGTTTGATGGCGGGGGATGGGGCAATCTCAATTTGGGAACAACCGGGTCAGCTAAAGGAAATCCTCGCCCAAAGATCGCCTTAGCACGACCCGGTATCCCCGAATATTTGCTGAAATTCAATCGGTAGCGCCATCGAACCTGATGATCAAATTTGGCATACAGGTTGAAAACTATCGGCCTTATCAATTTTGACGCTACCGACCCACCGGTGTCGGCTCTCCCTCCGAACCCCCGTGGTAGATATAAAGGTCGCGAGATGCCGTTTTGGTTACACCCTGGGTGTCATTTTTTTCAAAAATTTTGGAGAAAGTCGGGATATTCAGCGCGCGATTAAGCAAAATCGAGCAAAATTAAGATAATTCCTCAAAAATACCCATGTCCCGGTTCTTCCGGACATTGTCCCAACGGAAATAGCGACCGTTCATGGCGACGTAGACACCGGCTGATAGACTCTGGGCATAAGCCAGGGAACTTCCGAGATTGAAAAGTCCGTCACTGCTGCCGAACGCGTAGGGAATCATGGCTCCGGTCAGGACGATGGTCTTGTCGGAAATATTTTCCCCCAGCAGACGGGCGGTCGTTTCCATGGTGTCGGTGCCGTGGGTGATGACGATGCGGTCCCGTTCACACTTGAGGCACTGGCCGAGGATGACCTGGCGGTCCTCGTCATCCATATCCAGGCTGTCGATCATCATCAGGGTGCGAATTTCCACTTCCAGCAGGCAACGGCCCAGCTTGAGCATGTCACGCAGGTGGGTGTCCTTGAAGTAGAGGTTCCCGTTGCGTTCGTCGTATTCCTTGTCGAAGGTGCCGCCGGTGACGAAGAGGCGGATCAGGTCGGACATGGTGGTTCCTTCCGGAAGAATCGTTTGGAATGATTCATCAAATGACGATGATCAACCGCTCCCCCGCAAGGGCGGAATGCCGGTAAACCATGAGCCTGTATTCGAATCCGTCATTGCGGTGCCAGGCTTCGGTGATCTCACCGCCCCAGGCCGACCCCACAGGGTCCTGATCGGGAGCCGCGTTGGCCGCCAAAAGCCTGAAGGCCTCGGGAAAACATTCCGACTGTTTCCTGAGGATATGGGTCATGAACGAGACCATGCCCGCGTTGACGATATCTCCGTCCTGGTTGATCAGGATGGTCACCACCTGGTCGGTATCGGACGGGATGTCGGCGCGCAAACGATCCCCGATCGCCAGGGACCGATCGGGCTGTCCACCGATCTGCCGCAAAATTTCCCCGTAGGGTTTTCCAACCGGATAGGACAGACCGCCGAAAACATGCTCAATATGGGGCAAAATCTCGTAGGACTCGAGGAACCCACGGGCGGAAGCCGTACCGTCCCCGGTGGTGACGACCAACCGGAAGTAACGGGCCAGTTCGGGCAGGAAATCATTGCACCCGGGCAACGGCAAAGGTCGCCCGGTCACCGGATCATAGGGAATCAGGGTCCCGGCCATGTCCCAGAGCATGATGGCGGTCCGGTTGTCGGATCGATCCGGCTGGTGGTGGTCAGGCGACATATATTGGCTTTCGGGTTGCGGTTAGGTGCAAAACTATTTTGCTTGTTAGGGGATTAACACATTACGCCAGAATTGTCTTAGGGTACACTGACGCGGGGGATTTCATTCCCCTATGGTACCTGATCGGTTCCGAATTACCAACAGGGGGAGGATGAAATCATGCGATTATTTTCCTGGTCCGGAAGATTTCCGGGATGGAGGGGCAACGCCAGGATCGGTATGACCGCGGTTCTGGTGGTGGGTCTGGTCATGGTGGGATCGACGGATGCCGCCCGGGCCGACTCCCTGCAGCAACTCATGGAACAGGTCGGACCGGAGTATGCCAAGGCCTACGCTTCCCCCTTCATCCACACCTTCGGTCCCAATCAGAATTCCAATCTCTATTCCACCGCGAACATTCCCTTCGGGAAGCTGGTCTTCGGTTTCGGTGTCAAGGTGATGGGAACCTACATGAACGAAGAAGACCAGTCCTTCCGCAAGGTGGTCCAGATCGATGACCTGGGCGTTTTGGATCCCGACAATCCCGATCTGGATGGAGTGTCCGGGACGGCAGTCATGTCAGGGCCCACGATCTTCGGCAGCACGGCGGACGAGGACATCGGCCAGATCGATTTCTACTCCAACGGGGTTTATCTGGGTTCCGTGGACGGCATCACGGGCTTCTGGGAAACACGCTGGGCGCCCCTGTTCGCGCCGGAGGCCTACATCGGCGGAATTTTGGGCTTCAAATTCACCCTGCGATATCTGCCGACCATGTCGGTGGGGGACCTGGAAAACATAACGTACATGGGTTACGGCCTGCAGTGGAGCGCCAGCGGGTTGCTGGACAACTTCCCCGTGGACCTGATGGTGGGATTCTTCAGTACGAAACTGGACGTGGAAAATACCCAGGGGCTGGGCCAGGACAAGCTCTTCGACTCGGAGGCCAATTCCTACTTCGTGGCCGTCAGCAAGAGCTGGCCGGCCTTGACCGTGTACGGGGGCTATGCTCTCGAGGATTCGAAGATGGATGTGAGCTACTACTATGAGGATGAGAATTTTCCGGCCCTGACGCAGCAAGTCAATTTTTCGGTGGACGGCCGCCAGGAGAGCCGGTTCACGGCCGGCGTCACCCTGGATGTCCTGGTGGACTTGAACCTGGAGGCCGGTTTCGGCGATCTGACCACCTATTCGGCCGGCGTGATGTTGGGCTTCTGATCGAGCGCGGTGACAACAAACGGACCGCAACACGGATTCACCGGTCCTCGTGAAAGGAAAAGGATCATGAAACATAAAAAATGGATGACGGACGGAAGAGGAATCGTGGCCTTGCTGTTGCTGACCGGAGGTCTCATGCTGGTCGGTTGCGAGAGCGACCCGGTGGCTCCCCAGGACGAATTGCCTCAGTTGACGGAACAGGAAGCCGCCCAGCAGGCGGCCATCGTGGCGGTGGGCCTGGCCAAGGTGGGTCCCGAACTGCTGAAATTCAGCGGGTTGAAGGCCGGTCCCGCGGAACTGGGTATCTATCCCTACGAATTCCCTTCGGGGGGCGACATTACGGGCTCCATCATGCTGGAGTATTTCGACGGTGGGCCCGGGGGAACCCATTCCCACTGGAATGACGCCGATTACGGTCTTCTCTATTCCCCTTCGGGGGAGGTTGTGACCCTTGCCCTGGACCTGGGTTTCGGTTTCGAGGTGTCCGTGGATTTGACCTTCGATCTCGCCGGACCCATCGACCGGGCCGCCGACACGGCAACAGTTACAGGATCGGGAACCTTGGCCTCGGGTGATGAAACCACCGGTTTCACGATCTCCGAGACGGACCCGGTGGTCCTGTCCGGGCTGAGCGCGTATCCCTCGGGTGGAACGTTGTTGTTCACCATTGACGGCATTCAACTGGAGGTTTCCTACGACGGCGATGATACAGCCGCGGTGACCATCGCGGATGTCGTTACCTTCATGATCGACCTGGATACGGGGATCGTGACGCCGGTCACGTAGGACTTTCCGGCCGGGAAAAAACAGAGGCGGAGCCCTCCTGGACTCCGCCTCTTCTCCGCTATTACCGAACCGCTCCAGCCCGGTTCCTTCCTGCATCCGGACCGGACCCTGGCTTTCGCCATGAGTCGCTGGTCCGGCCTGGAGCCTGCGCCCGACACGACTTTGCGCTGCCTATGTCTTCAGGGCAGACGGTCGGTCCCGGGGTCAGGTCCCGGCTCGGTGGCTCCGCTTCCGCTCGAACCACTTTGCATATTAATGGGTATTTCCCGTATCACAAGGGCCATTTTGAGGGTTTTTCCGGCAGTTACTGAACCGTTCTGGTCTTGGCCACGCTGTCCCGCAACAATAGAGCGGTGAAGATCAGGGCCGTGGCCACCAGGAAACGCGGTGTGATGTTCTCGCCCCGGAAAACCACGCCCAGGACCGCGGCAATCACCGGCTGGAGGAAAATGTACAAAGCCACCCGGGTGGCCTGGACTCTTTTTACCGCCCATAAGTTCAGGAAGTAGGTCACGACTGTGGCTCCGATGATGACGTAGACCATCACCCAGCCCAATTCCGGCGTGATCACTGAGAAGTCCGTGGCCAGGAGACTGGACCCACCGTAGACCGTCATGCCGACGGCGCCGAAGAAGAAGATCACCGCCGTGGCGGCCAGCGGATCATTGCGGGCCATGACCCGGCGGCTGAGAACCACGAACAGGGCGTAGCTGGCGGCGTTGGTCAAGGTCAGCAGGTCGCCGGAAAGGTACCGATGGTCCAGGGTGAACCGGTCCGCGCCCAGCAGCACCATCACCCCGGCGATACCCGCGGCGAAACCCAGGGATTTGCGCCAGGTCAGGATTTCCTGCCGGGCAAGTACGGAGAATAGCAGGACAAAGGTGGGGATCTGGCTGCAGATCAGGGCCGAGCGGCCGACGGCATCTCCGTTACGATGACCTTGGAAGCCAGGTAGTTGATACCGAACAGGATCTGAATGGACAGCAACGCCGTGCGAACCTTGGTCCGGGAAGTGGGGGCCGGAACTTGTTCTTCGTGGATTGGGTTCATGGGCCAACCATAACTCAACTATGCCGACAGGCAATACGATTGCATTCCGATTGAATTCCGATTGAATTGCCATGGGGCGGTTCGGGATATATGATCTGCGGGATGCTTCGCGACGATGTCCGGAAAGAAAGATGCCCGGTCAATGCCAATCAAGAACCAAGGCGGCCCCATGTTCCGCGCCGGCCTCGCCCTTTTGTTGTGCGGATTGCCGCTTCTGTCCGGAGTGCCGGCCCAGGCCGGAGAGCACCCTTCGAGCCAGGTGGTCTTCGAGGTGGGGTATGTTCAGCCCCATGGCGATCTCGCCGACGATTTCTTCAATTCCCCATTGGGCTTCGGCATCAAGGAGGGTCTCGAACTGGGGTTCCGCTGGCGCTACCGATTTTCCGAATCCCTGTCCATTTCCCCGTCGTTCCACTTCGTGGATTACAGGAACTTCTCGGGGGAAAATGAAGAAGTCGGGGCCTACCGGATCAAGCCGACCACCATGCGATACAGCTTGGAGCTGATGTATATCATGCTGAAAGCGGACACCCCTGTTCGACCTTTTATTGCCGGCAGCGCGGGCATCGTCCGTAACCGGGTCGAAGGCTATTGGAAAACCTGGGACAAGGCCTTCGACTCCTCGGTCAACGCCCTGGGTTTCGGGCTGCGGGCCGGCCTTCTGGTGGGGGGCTTCGAATTCAGCGCCGTCTACAACGTGAACCGTTTCGATACCTGGCGTTTCTTCAATACGGGTTACGAGGAAAGTTATGTCTGGGACAACGCGGTCCTCAGGGTGGGCTGGATCATTCCTTTCAATGACTGATTCGCCACCGCCGAAACCCAATCAAAAGACCGCTGGTTTTATCAACCAGCGGCCTTTTTTGCCGTTGCAGCAGACCGAAAGACCGGTCATACCCTCGACAGACAGGTTCGATCAGAACAGGATGGGTTTCCCCGGTTTTCCGGGCGCGCCCCCATCGGGCATGTAGGTGTCGCTGGCCACGGAGAAAACACCCTGTCGGTCATCAGCATCCACGCCCGCGACCCGGATCTGGTGGGACTGGCCCAGGGTGGCGGACAGGGTGAAGCTGTTTTCGTTCGTCGTGCCGGCCACGGTCCACTGTCCGCCGTTGATCGAATGTTCGACAACGTAGTGGTCGACGGTGGAGCCGGTGGTCGGAGCGGTCCATGTATAGTTGACCTGAACCTCGGTCTGGGCCAGTGACGATGCGGCCGGCAGCATTATGGCGAACAGGACCGCGAACATGGTGATTTTCAGGAGAGTCATCGTTCGCATTTCAAAAACATCCCTTTGGCGTGCCCGCGGGGTGGAACCGGGCGGGGCGTTGTCGGTGGACTCGTGTTGCGATTTCTGACCCGAAATTGCAATACGGGTGCCAGCCTTCCCTACCTTGCCGGCTGCCTGGTGAACTCGGTGCGATCAATGGTCTTTGCGGGTGAAATTTTTTCGCGGGGTTTGAATCGATCAGGTTTTCACCACGCGTCGCTGGCTGAAAATCTGGGAAAATGGCATGACGATCATGCAGGTTGCACCCATGAAAACGAATGCCAGGATTGAAAGTCAAAGTCTGTAACGTTCTTGTGACACAACCGGTTAACGGCATGATGTTCTTCGAGTTCCAGCTGGATTGTTCCATCCCGCGGTTTGTTCCTCGTGATTCCCGCAAGGGGTGTGAGCTTCCTTTTGGGATCCTGTGGTTACCCTGGACGGAGGCGCGCCGGGCCCCTATAAATCGGACTTGTTAAGCGGCACCCGGTAGATGAAATTGTGGGAAACCGCGGCACTTGATGTTCGGAATATGTTCGAAATATGTTCGGAAATGATCTGAAACCGAAAAGGGAGACGAGATGAACCAGGAAGTGCGTGACCTGTGGCCGGAACTGGATTGGATCAAGGACGAAAAGCTGCGCGAAGCCACAGCCAGAACCTGGGAATTGGCCCTGGAGCGCAGCCCGCTTACGGTCGAGGATCTCAACACCATCCCCTTCACGCTTCTGGTGCCGGATCTCAAGGTCTCCTTCATGGCCCACAAGCGTTGCGTGGTTCACATCGCCCGTCATTCGGCCTCAATGATGAACGACTTCTTCGGCGATGATCTTCCCACCGACACGGACGTGACCGTCGCGGGGGCCATCCTGGCGGATGTGGGCAAGTTGCTCGAGTACGACATCAAGGACGGAGAGTCCTGCAAGAGCGAAACAGGCAGATATCTGCGCCACCCGTTCACGGGTGTGGCGCTGGCAATGGAGGCCGGGGTTCCGGAGAACGTGTGCCACATCATTGCCGCCCATGCGGGGGAAGGCGATATGGTCAAGCGGACTCCGGAGGCCTACGTGGTCCATCACGCGGATTTCATGACTTTTTTGCCCTTCAAGAATAAATAGACGGGAAAATACTTGGCGCGAGGCCCTGTCTGGTATATCTAGGAGCCAACTGAATGCCAATTGCCGGGCCCGGCCCTTGTCCCAATCATCGCCAGGAGGAAGACCATGGCTGACAATACCGATAAAGTGGAAGACAACGTCGACGGTGCTTGGTTCGTGGATACCAACTGCATCGATTGTGATCTGTGTCGTCAGACGGCGCCGGATAATTTCGAGCGCAACGAAGACGAAGGCTATACCTACGTCAGCAAGCAGCCCGAAGGTGATGATGAGGTCCAGGCCTGCCAGGATGCCCTGGAAGAGTGCCCGGTCGAGGCCATCGGCGACGACGGCTAACAGCTTTTCCGGTACCCGGCACAGGTCTGAATTTAGTGGAAACGGCTCGTCCCGGTGGCGGGCCGGTCCTTTTTTATGGAAACTTATGGCTTGGCGAAAGGTTGAAGATCGCCAAGCACATTGAAATCAAGACGCGGGCCGACGCCCGATTGGAAAGGAACCCCATGCGCAAGTCTGACAACGGAAGCGGCAACCAGGTCCGGATCCTGGCCTGGATTGCAGCCGTGTTTCTCATCACCATTTCCGTGTCCGCCGTCATGGCCCAGGGTCCGGTGGATGGTCAGCTGCGCTCCTACGCCGACGTGGCGGAAAAAACCATGCCCGCGGTGGTCAACATTTCCACGGACAAGATGGTGGACCGCAGTGCCCAGCATCCCTTCATGAATGATCCCATGTTCAAGCGGTTCTTCAACATGCCGGACGACGATGTGCACAACAATCCGGAACGGATGGAGCATTCCCTCGGGTCGGGTATCGTTATCTCGTCCGACGGCTACATCCTGACCAACAACCACGTGGTCGAGAATGCCACCAAGATCCGCGTGACTTTTTTGGGTGAAAAGGAATACGAGGCCGAGATCATCGGCACCGACCCGCCCACGGACGTGGCTCTGATCAAGATTTCCGCGGAGGGTCTGCCTTTCATCCAGATCGGCGAAAGCGACAGGATGCGGGTCGGTGACCAGGTCATGGCCATCGGCAACCCTTTCGGCGTGGGCCAGACGGTGACCCTGGGTATCGTAAGTGCCCTGGGCCGGAACATCGGCCTGATGGATTACTCGGACCTGATCCAGACCGACGCCTCGATCAACCCGGGCAACAGTGGCGGCGCCCTGGTGAATATGCAGGGTGAACTGGTGGGCATGAACGCCGCCATGATGAGTCGCAGCGGTGGCAGCCAGGGCATCGGTTTCGCCATTCCCACGAGCATGGCCATGCAGATCGTCGAGTCACTCAAGGAAACCGGAACGGTGCAGCGGGCCTATCTGGGTGTCCTTCCCCAGCCGATGGATCAGTCCATGGCCGACTACTACGGCATGGATCGTCCCCGCGGCGTGTTGATCACCCAGGTCAACGCCGATACGCCGGCTGACCGCGCGGGCCTGAAGGACGGGGACATCATCCTGAGTGTCGATGGTCGCGAGATCAAGAATCCCAGCATGCTGCGCAACGTGATCAGTCTGTCGGAGGTGGGCCAGGAAGTGGATCTGGCCATCGTGCGCGACGGCAAAGAAAAGAACGTGGCGGTCAAGCTGGAGAAATTTCCCGATCCCGAACAGGTGGCCGAGGTGGAAGATGAAGAGGATGGGACCCTTGATGGTGTGACAGTGCGTGAGATGACCGAACGTATGCGACCCATGATGGACACCCTGCCCGACGACATGGAGGGCCTGCTGGTCACCGACGTGGAGCAGACCAGCAACGCGGCCGGAGAGGGATTGGCAGAGGGCGACATCATCCTGGAAGTGGGCAAGGAGCCGGTGACGACCCTGAAGGCGTTCAAGGCGGCCCTGGGCAAAAACACCGACCGTCCGGTTTTCCTGCGGGTTTATAAGGCTCGTCAGGGGCAGAGTATTTATATCGCGGTGCCGCGTTAGGGAGCCGCTTTTCCATTTCAGGCATCAGTAACAAGGCTCCTTGGGGGGCCTTGTTTCGTGTCTGTGCGGATAAATTATCGAATTCCTAACTTCAATTTTCTGCAACTACAACCTAGTTAAGTCATAGGTGTTTAGGAATATATCTGTATTGAAGACCATCGGCATCCATGATATGATGTTTCTTGGATTAAGAATTCCGGCAAGGGGAACCCCGGCCCGGAATTCGTATTCCGCAACCCGGCAGACGCGTGCAACCTCATCGTTTGGAGAAACCATGCCTCGACCTCGCCAATGGATTTCCTGTGCCTTGATGTTATGTCTCGTGATGTTTGCGACCGCCGCTTTGGCCGCCGACAACACAGCCCTCCGTACCTTTGCCCCGGTCCAGGAAGGTTTTACGACCCAGGCTGAAGAAAGCCTGCCCTATGCGGCCGACAGGATCCTCGTCCAGTTCAAGGATCTGGGCATGGACAAATCATCCCTGGGCATTTCCATGGAAATGGGAAGTCAGGTACCCGGCGCGCGGACCGGGATCGCATCCATCGACCTTCTGGCTTCCGCCTATGGCGTGACCAGCATCGAACGTCCCTACTATCGCGTGAAGAATATCGACAAGGCCGCGAATCTGGGCCAGGACCGCTGGTTCATGTTCCGGTTCGACACTTTCGCCGACATGGTGAAGGTCGCGGACGCTTTCCGGGCCGACCCCAGCGTTGATTTGGTGTCGCTGGACTGGCGCGCCTATCCCGCGGCGGTGCCCAACGATCCCCTGTACTCCGACCAGTGGGGCCACAACAACACGGGCCAGATGCTTTCCTACGATTGGTCC
>JAGLCY010000114.1 GCA_023270185.1 Candidatus Krumholzibacteriia bacterium
GCGTTCAAACCCATGCCCGGCGCCATGGCGAAGGGAACATTGGCCCACAGCCCGGCCAGCAGGGTGCCGAAGGCGGCCGCCAGAATCGTGGCCGTGATGACCGCGCCCTTGTCCATGCCCGCGGAGCCAAGGATGTTCGGGTTGACGAAAATGATGTAGGCCATCGTCAGGAAGGTGGTGATACCCGCGGCTGTTTCACGCGAAACCGTGGTGTCGTGATCCCGTAGTTTGAAGATCCGTTCCAGCATATGGTCGCCTTTGGGAATAATTTCCTGCCGCCAGGGAAAGCGGTACCACATCCGCGGGCGTTATTATACGCTATCGTCACCGGGACCGGGATCCCGAAATCTTCCACACACGCGGCGGGGGCCTCCTTTGAAAACGACCCTGAAACCCATTCATCTGAAAATCCTGTTGAGCCTGGGAACGCTGGTTTTCTTTTTTGCCGCTGCCGAGGTCGCTGTCCGGGTCATGGGGGGAACCGACGCCTCCGGGAATTTCTACTTCAAGAACCGGATCATTCACCCCCATAAAATGCCCTTGAAAATGGTGGCCGAGCGGACCCGGGCGCTGCAGGATTCCGACGATTCGATCGTCGTCTATCACGAGGTCCTGGGCTGGGCACCACGCCCGGACAGCGAGTCCGCGAATGGAATGTACCGCTACAATTCCCAGGGTGTCCGTTCCCCTGTTCCCGCCTTTTCCGACCTCCCCGCCGAGGGTGTGTTCCGCATCGCCCTGTTCGGGGACTCCTTTACCCACAGTGACGATGTCCCCTACGAACACTCCTTCGGCGCGGTGCTGGAACGAAGTCTGAATGAAGCGGGGATTCCGGCCGAGGTCCTGAATTTCGGTGTCGGCGGGTACGGTATCGACCAGGCCATGCTCCGGTTCGAGCAGCAGGGCGCCGCCTTCGCGCCTCACCTGGTCGTGTTCGGATTCCAACCGGAAAACCTCAAACGGAACCTGAATCTCATGCGCCCGCTCTACGATCCACGCAGTGGCCTCCCGTTCGCCAAGCCGCGTTTCATCCTCACCGACCAGGGCATAAGCCTGATCAACGTGCCGGTCCTGCCCCCGGATCGGATGGTCGACACCCTGCGCCGCTTCGACGATTGGGAACTGCGGCCTCACGAATACTTCTATGATCCTGCGGATTTCCAGGCGTCCTGGTGGCAGGGCAGCAAACTGCTGGCCACCATCGTTGACCTGAAGAACGGCCAGGAAAGCCAATGGCTTCTGAAACGGATCATCTTCCAGGAAAAAAGCGAGGAGCAGAACCTCGGCTGGGCGGTGATCCAGGCCTTCAATCAGGAGGTTGCAGCGGCGGGCGCCCGGTTCATGATCGTGCACCTGCCTACCAACAAGGAGATGGAGCTTCACGCGGGACTGGGACGATGGACCTACCAGACTTTTCTGGATGCCCTGGACAATGAATACGACGTCGTCCATCCGGAGGCCGCCCTGATCCGGGCGGCAAGCGAAAGTGGTTACGGGGAAATTTTTGACGGACACTACAACAGGAAGGGAAACCGGATCATCGCCGAGGCGATATTTTCCACCCTCGCCGAATAAACCGGCATTCCTGGAGAATCAACAGGCCGGAAGCTGCAACGCTTCCGGCCTGATTTTTTCCAGTGTGTATGGTGGACCTAGCTCTCGTCCCGGCAGTCGGGAGTTACGGTATAACCCATGCCCACTCTCTCGATCACATCACTGCCCGAACTGTCATGGGGCACGACAACCTTGAATTCGGCTTCGGTACCGACACCGTTTTCGCCGGTGACCCGGTAGGTGATCGTGTAGACCCGGCCCTCGCTGCCGCCCATTCGCTCGGCGCGCAGCATGACGCGGTTGGGGCAATCGATCACGATGTCATCCACGGTATTGCCATCGCCATTGTGATCATCCGGCTCGTCGCTGCTGACGGAAACCACTTCAACCGAAGACAAATCGATGGGATTGCCGCAAGCGTCCTCGGCCCCCTGGATAACCATGTCCGGGGTGATGGTGGTGTATTTGTGATTGACCGGCCACAGGATGATCGGTTCGTCCCGGACCTCGACGATCGGCGCGCGCTGGTCGTCCAGGATGATCACGGCCTGGCACATGGAAGAATCCACGCTGTCCTTGACCATCAGATCGACCATAAGAGAATCGGCGCACAGCGCGGCGCCGGTCAGGGTCAGGACGGGTTTGGCCACCGTGGCGTCATCCAGGGAACCACCCTCGACAGCGGCGGTCCACAGGAAAGTCAGGGTGTCGCCGTCCGCGTCGGAGGAACCGGAAGCGTCCAGCATCACGGTGACGGTGTCGGCGTCGATTGTCACGGCATAGGGACCGCCCGCGTCACATGTCGGGGGGATATTCGCCCAGGTCACAGTCACCGTATCGGTCATGGCTTCACCGGTGCCGGGATGCAGTGAAGAAACCGTAATCGTGTCGGTGCCGGAACCGCTGTCACCGGTAAAGGTGAAGGACGCCACGCCTGAGGAATCGGTGGGAAGGACGTGCGGATCGCCGGAATTCGGACCTTCGATGATCGTGAAAATGACTTGATGCTTCACTATGGGATATTCCGCTGCATCTTCACCGCGGAAAATCGTGGCGGTCACCGTGTGGTGATCGCCCTGCATCATTTCGGCATTGTCCGGTGCAACTTCCATCTCGACCACGAGCATGTATTTCAGGGCTTGCGCGCAAACGTCCTCAAGGTTCTCCATGACATTCCGGTAAAATCCACCGGTGCTTTCCGCGCAACCCTCTAAAATGGTTGGACGGGTGGGATTCTCCTGATAAATGAGGGCGGAAACCATGACACCTGCATTGAGAACCGTGACGCACGCCTCGGAGACCGCCAACGGATCATCGGCTTCACTGCTGCCGACCACCAGGATGTGCTGGTCTTTGACATTTTTACCCGACAGAACCGTCATGGCTCCATTGAGGGCACCCGCAAGGTCCACACCCGTGGTGGGAACCATACGGTCGGAAACCAGACCCGCCAGGGCCGGGTTGATAATATCCTTGAGGTTTTCCGGGGTCACCGGGACCAGGTTGTCCAGGAGCGATCCGATGGTGTCGCCGTAAACAATAGCTCCCAGGGAGAACATTCCATCCTGGGGAATCAGTTCGGGGTTGCCGATGCAGGCGCCGACGGCTTCCACGATATCCTTGAGTTCCTCGTTGGAAACGCTGTCGGAAACATCCAGGCAAAGGACGATTTCACTGGGTCCCAAAACCTTTGTGAAAGGAGAATCCGAATCCACCTTCACGGCGACCGGAGAAAACTCATTGTCCTGGGAACAACCCATCAGGCCGAGTACGAGGACCCCGAGGAACAGGAAAACAACACCGAATCTGGACATGGCCAAAACCCTCCGCTGATCGAGTCATGATTGGTAGTTGAAGCGACGAAATTGGAAACCAAATGTGGAAATATGCGTTTTTTTGGCTTCCATGATCACCCAAAACTTGGCCCAACTATACCATATATGGTCAAAAAGTCCAATTTACATAAAAATCAAAGTAATTGTACAAAAAGATAACGACACGTTCCAGAACCATTTAGCAGGATCTGAACGACTTATCTTCTATTTCCCGAAGAGCCCCTTGAGCTTCTTGCTCACCTCATCCTTCAGGTCGTCCTTGACCTGGTCGGTGACCTGGGATTTGAGATTGTTGGTCAACTCGGTGTAATCGAGGCCCATTTTGGGACTGGTCAGGGTGCCTCCCACCGTCAACGGCAGGCTGATCCGTTCGGATTTATCCCCGAACATACGGGCCACGCTGCCCGCCAGACCGCCATTGGCATACAAACGGGCCGTCTGGTCCTTGGACAACAGGATCGATCCCTTGTAATCCAGATCCCCGGTAAAACTGTAGGAACCACCGAGAGAGAGGTCGCCGAACGACCCGAGTTTCGTCTTGAACTGGTCCAAACCCACCCGGCCGTTTTCGACCTTGATCAGGGTGGTCAGGTCCTTCAGGACCTGTTCCTTGTCCAGTTTCTGTCCCACCTTGTCAGCCAGGGAACCCAGAGCCGAATCAACGAATTCACCTGTCACGATCTTCCCGCTGGTCAGGGATGCCTTCGACTCCATGGTCAAAGTGCTCTTGATCCGCTCGGGATCCCGCCCCTTGGCGCTGAAACTTCCGGTCAGGCCCGCTTTGCCGAACACTACCCCCCCGCCGAAATCCGCGAACCGGGTGACGAAGCTGTTGGCTTCGATGTCGGTCGCCTCATAGAGACCGCTGTAGCCGGGATCGTTCAGGTTGTTCAGATCGATGGCCACCTTTCCGCGGGCGCTGCCGCCATACACCTTCGCGGTCACGGCATAAGTCTCCAGTATCCGGTCCCTCATCCGGATCTCGCCCGCGACCTCGGTAAAAGGAACCTGGCTGTAGATCAGGGTATCGGCCCTGATGGTTCCCTGAAGCAGCATGTCGGGGATGGGCTCCGCCTGGAAGGTGTCCGAAAGCGTTGCAATGGTTGCTGAAGGCGGTGTGGCGCCGGGCGTCGCGGCGGGGAACAGCTTGTCGATGTCGATCCTGCGGGAGCGAGCATCAAACGTGAAACTGGGTTTCGGCAGGGAATCGCGGTTGTCCTTTTCCTCCGGCAGGAAATAGGGCAGATGATTTTCCAGCTTCCCTGTCACCGAAAGATCCCCCGCGCCGAAAACGGCGTCGAACTTTTCCACCGTGACGGAACCCGGATCGAAACTCATCTCCCCGTTCAACTTTTCAAGGGCGTCGGGAAA
>JAGLCY010000115.1 GCA_023270185.1 Candidatus Krumholzibacteriia bacterium
CCCCCTCACATCCAGCAGCCGCGGTTTGACCGCCGCGACCAGGTCGTCCAGGATCCGGTTCGTCACCTTCTCGTGAAACGCTCCCTCATCCCGGAATGACCACAAATACAGTTTCAGGGATTTGAGCTCCACGCATTTCTCGTTGGGAACGTAGGTGATGCGGAATTTGGCGAAATCCGGCTGTCCGGTCAGGGGGCAAAGACAGGTGAATTCCGGGCAATCGAATTCGATTTCATAATCCCGTTCCGGGTTGGGATTGTCGAAACTCTCGAGGATTTTAGTGGGTTTGGTGGCCATGGAGATCCCTTTTCGCTCAGGGGAGACAGGGTGAAAAATCATTGTGGGGATTCTAGTCCAGATGGGCGGAGGATTCCAGCCTGGATGCTCGGGTGTCCGTTGATCCCGGCAGCACCCACCCACTTGAATATCAGATATCAATCTAAACAGGTTTTGGTTGTCTTTTTTCGATCTGCTCCCTTACATTTAAGCTTGAACTACTGTTGGAAATGTTGGAGCCGGCTGAAGCTGGTTCATTTTTTTGCATGAGCCCCCAGATGAGGATTTCCATGACAGACCAGAATGCCATTCTTTTCGACCGCAATGAGAATCGTTACGGTCCTGCTCCGGCCTGTCTTGAGGTCCTGCGGCAGGCTGATGCCGAACTGCTTTTCAATTACACCCGGGCATTCAAGCGGGGACATTACAGCGATCTTTCGGCTCGGCTGGGCGATATCCATGGGGTCCAGGAAAAACGGATCATCCTGGGCTACGGTTGCGAAGATATTCTAAAGGAAGCTGTTCATTACTTCCTGGGGAAAAGCCGTAAAATTCTCATCCCCTCGGCTTCCTGGTGGTACTACAAGGCCATTGCCGACGAGGTGGGCGGGATCACGGTCGAGTTTCCCCTTGTGGAAATATCCGAGCGCTACGAGTTCGATGTCGACGCCCTGCTCGGGATGAGAGAAGAGCACGATCCGGGCATGATCCTGATCGCTTCGCCCAACAATCCCACCGGCAATACCCTGGCGCGGGAGGATCTCCTGCGAATCCTGGACGCCTATCACGACCGTCCGGTGGTTCTGGACCAGGCCTATTTCGGTTTGACTCCCGGACAGGCCGATAATTTCAGCGCCCTGACCGACCAATTTCCCAACCTTTTGATTCTGCGCACTTTCAGTAAATTGTACGCCCTGGCCGGAGTGCGGATGGGATACGGCATCATCGGGGAAGGCCTGGACGGCTTCCAGAAATACTGCGCCCGCAACCTGGGTTACAATCGCCTTTCCGAGCGGTTGGCCCTGGCCGCCATCGACAGCCCGGAATACTACGAGGGAATCGCCCGCAGCATGGCCGCCGACCGCGACAAATTCTACGAGTTCTTCCGCTCCTTTGATGGATGCGAGGTTTTTGAATCCGATGCCAATTTCATCCTGGTCAAGTTCCCCGACCATGTCATTCCCGTACTCAAGGAAGCGCTGGACGCGCAGGGCCTGATCGTGAAATTTTTCACCGAACCCGCTTTCCTGGGATACGCCCGGATCAGTCTCGGCACTGTAGAGGAAAACGTCCTGTTGATGGATGCCATCCATGAGGCCTGGCCCTCGGATATGGCCCAGGCTGCCTCGGGTGGAGAGGTGGCGTGAGCTCCGGTTTGAGCCGGCTGGTTCGGGAATACCGCTCCATGCTGAAGGCGCCCGAACTGGAGGAAATTCTCGATCTGGTTCTTTTTCGGCCCGTGGCCTTCGTGATTGTCAAACTGCTCCAGCCGACCCCGATCACTCCCAACCACGTCACCCTGTTCAGCTTTCTACCCGGCCTGGCCTCGGGGTGGTGCTTTTGGCAGGGCACGCCGGACTATTTTGTGGCCGGCTCCATTCTTCTGTTCATCACCAATGTCCTGGACTGTGTTGACGGGATGCTCGCACGTATCCGCGGCACCGGGTCCATCGTTGGTTATGTTCTGGATGGGTTTGTCGATTACGTGACCCAGATCTTCCTGATCATCGGCGTGCTCCATGGGATGTCCGTTCTGACCGGCCAGCCGTTCTACATCATGGCCATCGGGATTCCCGCCGGCCTCAGCTTCGCCTGGTGGTCCGCGATGCTGGACCGCATCCGCAACGAGTGGTTGGACCGGGTCTATGGCAAGCGGCGTGATCCTGAGGTGGAGTTGCAGGAACTCAGGGAGCAGACCGCTATCTGGAAAGCCGAAAAATCCCATCGTCCCGAACGCGCCCTGATCGCCATCTACGCGGGATACGCGAAGTTCTGGTATTCCGGACCTGCCACGAAAAATTTCGTCGATCGCGACCTGGTTCCACTGGAAGAGTGGAAGGCCGCCCGCCGGCCCATCCTGCCCATGGCTGCCCTGATGGGACCGACCATGCATCTTTTCCTTATCATGTTGGCCGGAGTGTTCAACAAGCTGGATTGGTATTTGTGGTTCGCCCTGGTGTTCGGCACCGGCTGGGGTGTTATCGTACTGACAATTCGCGCGGCGATTGACCGCAAACTGGCCGCCCGGTTGGCGAAAGGGGTCTGACATCAGAGCCGTCCTGCTGGCGGCCGGGCAGGCGACCCGGCTTCGACCCCTTACTGATGACTGTCCCAAGTGTCTGCTGCCGGTTGGCCGGGAGACCATCCTGGCCCGGGCGGTCAGGATTCTCGGGGCCCGGGGCATGAAGGAATTCACGGTCGTGGACGGTTTCCGGGGTGACATGATCAGACGGGCCCTGACCGGGCATTTCCCGGAATTCGATTTCACCTTCGTGCGCAATGAAGACTATTCCACCACCAACAACGCCTGGTCCCTGATGCTGGCCTGTAATTCCTTTGACGCCGGCGACGAGCCCATTTTTCTGCTCGACAGCGACATCGTTTTCGAACCGGATGTCATCGACAGGATCCTCGCCGAAAAGACTCCCAATCGACTGGGCCTGCGCACAACCGGCATCGTGGGTGATGAAGAGATAAAAGTCCGCCTCGATTCCACCGGCCGGGTGGTGGATTTAAGCAAGGTCATGCCTCCGGCCACCGCGGCGGGGGAGTCGGTGGGGCTGGAAGTTTTCTCCGCGCCATCAGTCAGGGCGTTGTCCCAGGTTTTGAACAAGCGCATGAAAACCGAAAACAGGATCAATGAATATTACGAGGCTTCCTTTGTCGAAATGATCAGATCGGGACACGATATCCTGCCTGTTGACTTGGCCGGATTGCGATGCATGGAAATCGATACGCTCGAGGATCTCACCGCCGCCCGCCGGGAATTTCCAGAATCATGATCACCGCGCTCAGTGTGGGTTTTCTCATGGGGTGGGTGGGTTCCATGCCCCTGGCCGGGGCGGTGTCCATCTTTGTCTTCCAGAGGGGTCTTGCCGGTCATTTCCGCCGCGGAATCCTGCTGGCTGCCGGGGCAGCGGCGGCCGAGGCGATCTGGTGTCTGATCGCGGTGGTGGGCGCCGAGCAGATCCTGTCACGCTGGCCGGGTCTCGAGGTTGTCGCCAAATCCGCAGGTGGTCTCATCCTGCTGGCCCTGGGTTTCTATTTCCTGCTGAAAATAAAGACGCTGCCCGCCTCGATTGACGAAGATCCGGCAGGGATAAATACTCCGGACACTCTCCTTCGCGAATTCTGGCTGGGTTTCGTTCTGGTCGCCGGCAACATTTCCATCCCCTTCACCTGGTTGGGAATGATCACCATCGCCGTGTCGTGGGGCCTGAACCCGGTCGCCGGCCCTCCATGGCTTTTCGTGACAGGCGTGGCCCTCGGCATTATGGGATGGTTCACTCTACTCCTGAAACTCCTCTCCGCTTTCCGCTCCCGCTTCCGCCCCAGAACCCACGAACTCCTGATGAAGGCCATGGGCTTCCTCCTCCTGGCAGTCGGAACCCTAACCCTCCTAAGGGCCTGGCTCTAATTCCCACTGCCATTGCGAAGTAGTCTTCTGAAGCATCGGCCTCCATGCAT
>JAGLCY010000116.1 GCA_023270185.1 Candidatus Krumholzibacteriia bacterium
ATGCATGGAGGCCGATGCTTCAGAAAACTACTTCACAAGCGCCATACGACCAACAGATCGATCCGCCCCATTGGTAACCATGTAGAAGTAGATCCCGGCCGCCACGCCGCGGCCATTGTCGTCTTCGCCGGTCCAGACCACCTGATGTGCCTGGGCAGGCAAATCCTCATCAATCAAGGTCTTCACATGATGTCCGGCCACATCGAAGATCGCGACCCGGGTGCGGCCCGCCGCGGGCAGGGAGAATCGGATCGTGGTTTTCGGGTTGAAGGGGTTGGGGAAGTTCTGCTCCACCCTGAAGGCCGCCGGGATCCCGGCATGGTCATCAGGCACGGGAGATTCTCCACACCCGCTGGTCAGGGCGCCGATCAACCCGCAACCGCCGCTGTTGGCCACGGTGCAGGGTGATTCAGTGGTCAGGTTGAAGTTACCGGTCCCGGTGTTGCAGAACAGGGGGTCGAGGGAGATGTTGCCGTCGGTACCTGTCGGGTCGGCCACGCCGGAATAATCGGCGCCGGTGTTGCCGTAGGTGTCGTTGCAACTCAAAACCGATGGTGTGGCCAAAAGCGCCATGCCGTTGGCGTTGCTGGTGCCACCTGTGTTGAAGGCGGAGATGTTGTTGGTGATCGCCGGCGAACTGGTGGTCATGTAGATCCCGCCACCGCCGCTGGAGGTCGCGTCATTTCCGAAAAAGGTGTTGCCGCTGATCGAACCGGCCGCATTGCCCTGGAAATTCAAACCGCCGCCCCAGAGTACGGCGGTGTTGCCGGTCAGGACCGAATTCATCAGGACCGCGTCGGTGCAGTCGGTCAAGTCCACGCCGCCTCCGATATGAGCCCCGTTGCCGGTGACGACCAGGCTGTCCAGGGTCACGGTGGCCGCGGTGGCAAAGATGCCGCCGCCGTGCATAAAGGGGGCAGTCGGGGTCTTGAGGTTGGCGTCGATGGCGACCCCGGTCATGTTCAGGGTACCCCCGGTAATGTACAGGCCGGCGCCGTTGGTGGTCACCGAGTTGCCGGAAATCTCCCCACCGGTCATTTCCAGGGTCGAGGTGCTGTTGTGGCCGCCCACATATATGCCGCCGCCGTTCTTGAGCTCAAGATGGCCCGAAACGATGCAGTCGGTCATGGTGAATTCCGAATCCAGGATGTGCACCCCGCCGCCCAGCGGTTGGTCGGTAAGGTGGGTTGTAATGATGATGTTGTCCGAGATGTCGCACCCGATCAGGGTGGGAGCACTCTCGAAGGCAAACAGCCCGGCGCCGTGGACCGCGGTGTTGCCGTGGATGGAAACGTTCTCCAGAACCGGACTGCAGTTGTTCATCATGATGCCGCCGCCACAGCCAAGGTCGGAGTCGCTGCCCACGGTGTTGTCGGTAACCTCGAGGTTGCGCAGGGTGGGGGAATGTCCGGTCAAAATAATTCCACCACCGTAGCGGGCGAAGTAGGGAATACCCGAGAAGGTGACTCCACCGCCGCCTTCGATCCGGAATCCATCGACTTCCGTGTCCGTATCAACGTCACCCTGGAAACGCAGGGCCGCATTGCCCAGATTGCCGGAAATGACCGTCGGAGCGTTCTCCAGATCGCGGTATATATACGCGGCGTCGTAGCCACCGAAAAATTTGATTCCCCTGTCATGGATGGTCAAAGGACCGTTCAGCATGGCAGTGGCTTCAACCTTGACCGTGTCTTCGGCGGACGCGCAGTTGATGGCGTCGAACAGGGTGGGATATTCAGCGGGATATTGCTGAATGTTGTCCCCGAGGGCCTTCTGGAGATTGATCCTCCCGGAGCCCAACAGTCCCGCGTAGGCGGGGTTCTCAGCGTCGATATTGTCACAGGACTGGACCAGGGCGGAAGATATGGAGGACCATGGCCAGGTGGGGTGAGCCGACCAGATCAGGGCCGCGGCGCCGCAGGCCAGGGGAGACGAGAAGCTGGTTCCCTGCGGCGAAGAGTAGGTGTGGGTGTCCGTGGCGGGCACGTAAGCCGTCGTGTACATGGCCACGCCCGGGGCGGACAGTTCGACCCAATTGCCGAAGTTGGAGAAGGAGGCCTTGCCGTCACTCGAGTTTGTGGCGGCGACACTCAGAACACCTGACCGGGTGTTCAGATAGGAGGGCACGCCGATTCCGGGATCGGTATCGGAGTTGTCGTTGCCCGCGGCGGTGATGACCAGGCAACCGGCGTTCTGGGCCGTGGTCACGGCATTGTTGAGATACGACGTGGAACCCCAGCTGCAGTTGATGATATTGGCCCCATTGATGGCGGCATAGATCATGCCGGCAGAGGCGTAATCCATCCTCACTACGCCTACCCCATCATTGGTCATATAGCCACAGCGCACCGCCATGATCTTGCAGCCCGGCGCGGCGCCGGCAACGCCGATCCCATTGTTGGTGATCCCCGCGGCCATTCCCGCGCAGTTCGTACCATGGCTTCCGTAGTCCATGGGATCATTGTCCGCGCCGAGGACGTCCTGGAGCGGGTGGTTCGGGATGGGGGTGCTCAGGCTCACGAAGTCCCAACCCCTGATGTCGTCGGTCTTGCCGTTGCCGTCGTCATCGAGCCCGGGTGTGCCGTAGTATTCGGTCCAGTTGGTCCAGACGGCTCCGGTCACCTTGTCGGGATGGTCTCCGCCCAGGTCCGGGTGGTGCCAGTCGACGCCGGAGTCGAGGATGCAGATGACGATGTTGGAATCGCCCAGGGTTTCATTCCAAGCGCCCACGGCGCGGACGTCACCGCCGCCGAGGGCCATGTTGCGCAGGTACCACTGCGAGTTGTTGATTCCCGGGTCGTTGGGCAGGTAGCCCCCGTACTGTTTGCAGATATCGACCAGGTGGACTTCTTCCACCTCCGGCAGAGCTTGGTAGGCGGCTTTGACCTGGTTCAGGCCCATCTCAGCGGGGAAATCAACGGCCCAGACGCGGTCCAGGACATCAACGGACGACTTGTCCTGCATCATTTCCCGGAGCTTGATCGTCATGTCGCCGTAGAGAGGTTCCATGTTATTCACGGAAAATTTTGCGGCCAACGCGTCGAGGGAAGCGATTCCGACGCTGGGCGTCCCGGCGGATTTGTCCAGGGACAGGGTGGTGCCGGCCTTGACGGTGATGATGACCCGATCGGGTACCTGGCCAACAACGGAAGCGTTTTCAAAGGTTCCGGCTCCGGCTGTTGCCGTACCCAGAAAAAGGGCGATAAGGACGGGAAACAGAATCTTTTTCATGGTCGGGTTCCTCTCCACGATAAACCTGGGCTTTGGACGTGGCTACATGCCTGACAAGCGGCGAGTCATGTCATCTTCTGGTGTTTTGGCTGGCCCAGGGATGATTCTTGGGCGAATTTTGGACGAATTCTGAAAGAGCAAGGGCGAAATTCAGCTAGATCTTGTTGCAGAATGAATTATAAAGGAAAGGAAACCGTGATTCAATACTGTGGTTTTTTGATCAAATCCGGCGAAATTTTAACAAGAGGGTCCTTTCTTCTAAAGGGTTGTGGCGGTTGGAGATAAAAAACGTCCTCTTCATCGAACCCTATGATGGCGGTTCGCATCGGGCATTCAGGGAAGGGCTGGTTGAACGCTCCGGGCACGGGATAAATTGCCTGGTTCTGCCCGGTCGGTTCTGGAAATGGCGCATGAGGGGGGCGGCCGCCTGGTTCGCCGACCTGATCAACCAGGGTCCGCCGCAGACGCCGGATCTCATCTTTCTGACCGGTTTCATCAACGTCGCGGACCTGCGGGGCCTGCTCGATCCTCCTCTGGACCGGACCCCCATCCTGCTTTATATGCACGAGAATCAGTTGACCTATCCCTTGAGTCCTGATGAGGAGTTCGATTTTCACTTTGGATTCACAAACATCATCAGCACCCTGGCCGCCGATCGTGTGGTTTTCAATTCCGCCTGGCACCGTGATCTGTTCCTCGATGCCCTGCCCTCCTATCTGAACAGGATGCCTGAGGCGGTGCCCCGCGATGTCGCTCCGCGTTTGAGAAAACGTTCGGCCGTGCTTGGCGTCGGGTTGGAGAGGAAGCCTTTGCCCGCGGACCACTTTCCCCGCTACCGGGGTGGAAAGTGCGACCCTGAAGCCGGTCCTTCCTGGCCTCGCGGGAAAAGGCCCCTCATCCTGTGGAATCACCGCTGGGAATTCGACAAGCGGCCCGATCTGTTCGCCGCGGCCCTGAACCACCTGCTTGATCAGGGCCTGGATTTCGATGTGGCCCTGCTGGGAGAGGCACGCGGCCAGGATGGGGTGTTTGCCTCCCTTCGCGACCGGTTGAAGGACCGGTGTCTGGCTTACGGCCATCTTCCGGGGCGGGATGATTACGAGGCCATGCTGGAACGGGCGGATATCGTGGTTAGTTGCGCGGAACAGGAGTACTTTGGAATTTCCGTGGCCGAAGCCGTGCATGCCGGTTGCTATCCCGTCCTGCCCCGGACCCAGGTTTATCCCTCACTCTACGGGACGCGGTGCAAGGGACGTCATTTTTACGATTCCGAGACGGAGTTGGTGGACCTTCTGACGGATTTGATCACGAACGACACCTGTGGCCATGTCTGTTCCCTGGACCGGGATGTGGATGTCTACTGCTGGGACCGCCTGGCGGGCGCCTTCGACCGCATGATCACGGAGGTTGCCGAAAACGGTCGCTTGAATTCAGGCAATAATTCAGGCAATAATCCAGGCCATCGAGGTGAAAAATGAAAAGACCCGGGCCGGTGAAAGCCTATTTGATCGATATCGAGGGAGTGCTGGTCAGGGACAAACGTTATGAGCCGGTGCCCGGCGCCGTGGGATGGATGACTTCCCTTGTCGCCGCCGGCCGACCTTTCTGCCTGGTCAGCAACAACACCACGCATCGTCCCGGTGATCTGGTCGACGACCTGGCCCGGGTGGGCTTTCCGGTAACAGAAAGCCACCTGGTGGGGGCTCTGGGCCAGGGTATGCGGTGGCTTCGGGACAGGAACAAGGGCCGGATCCGGTGGCTGGGAACAACCCTGCTGGAAGACTATTGGCGTGAGGAAGGCTTCGAAATCATAACGGGTGGATCGTGTGACGCGGTGGTGCTGGGAGCCAATTCGGGTCTGAAAATTCGGGATTTGGACAGCGTCCTGGGTCCGGTACTGGATGAAGGGACGGATTTGCTGTGTCTTCACCGCAACCTGTTCTATCTTGATGAGTCCGGCCGGCGACGTCTCGGTCCGGGAGCCTGGGCGGCGGCCCTGGAGGCTCTGGGAGGAGCCGGCCAGGTTGTCACCGTGGGCAAACCTTCTGAAGGAATCTATCGGGAGGGCCTGAAAAGGGTTGGCGTCACTCCGGATGAGGCCCTATTTATTTCAGATGATCCCATCTCCGATCTCGTCACCGCGGGTCGGCTGGGTATGCGCACCGCCTTCGTCCTGTCGGGAAAATATCCCGACCACGGCGTCCTGGCCCGGCTCGAGGAAACCGAGTGGCCGGATATCGTATGTTCGCGCATGAGTGATCTCGACATTCAGGAAGAGGAAACAGTTTGAAACCAGATGACCGTGATAACAACAGGAACAGAAGCAGCAGCAGCCGGCCAAGCAACCGCGGGGGATCAAGCCGCAGGGGATCGAGCCGCGGGGGATCGAGCCGCGGGGGATCGAGCAGCAGGGACCAAAGCCGGCAGAGTCAGCAACGTTCCCCGCAGCAACGGACATCGAACGCAACTCCTTCCCGTCCCGCGCCGAAGCCCGCCGCGGCTTCCGCCGGTCCCGTCTCGGCCCATACGCAGACCTTGACGTTGTCCGCCTGGGACATGGCCCGGACGCGCCGTCAGTTGCCTGATACTCCCCGCGGGCAGGTCATGACTTTGCGGGCCCATCAACGGCTTGTCGCTTCTTTTGAAAAAGAACGCAAGATCCCGGACCCTGACCGCAGCGTACTGCGGGTCAAGGAGGACTCCAAAGGGTCCTTTCTGCTGATCCATGGTGTCTCCACCCGGCCGGGAGATCTCCATGAGTTGGCCGACGTCCTGTTCGATTCCGATTACAACGTCTATGTCCTGCGGTTGCCTGATTATGGTACTCCCGGGCATACAATCAGCGAAGTTTCCTGGGAATCGGCGTTGTACCAGGCTCAACAGTGTTTCCAGATTTTGGCCCGGGGAGGCGGTAAGGTTCACGTGGTGGGCCTGGGCTTCGGCGCCACTCTGGCCATGCTGCTGGCCCTCAAGGAAAAGGTGTCCTCCCTGGTCCTGCTGTCTCCGGCCATTATGCCGCGGGAATCCTTTTTCCAGCGTCTGGTTGTTCGCCTGAAACTCCATCGGCTTGGATTTATTCACAGCTGGCTGGGGTGGAACGCCGACTTGATGGTGGGTATGGACAAGGCTCGCGGCAAGATCGGGAAGATCAAGGTGCCTATCTACGCGGCCCAGTGCGAGGACGATGACCGGGCGTCTCCGGCATCCCTGAGGTTCCTTCAGAACAAGGCGCCGAACAAGGCTTCCCGCTTTCAGGTCTTTCCCGAGGGCGGGCATGCCATTCTCGCGGAGCACGGGAAGGATGTCCTGTACAACCAGATCATCCGGTTCTGTGGAGCCGCGAAGTAGATTCAGCAGGAGTTTCTCAACAACCTGCTAACAGGCCAAGGCCAGCAATCCCGCCAGGTCGTCGTCGCTGAGGACGGCGCCGAGGCCGAGACGTCGGGTGGCCAACACGCCCAGTACATGGACGTAATCCTCGTAGTTTTCCTCGAGTTTCCGTAGAACCGGCGCCAGTCCGGCGTTGGCGCAGGACCGTCCGGCCAACAAATTGGCGGCCATTCCGTAACAGCTTTGTCCGGTGACCAGATCCCGATTGCGGGTTTCTTCCGGGGTCATCCCGAAATGAACCCGACGGCGGCGCAGGCCGTCCCCACGGTCCATCAGACCCAGGTACAATAACCGATGGTCGGCGTTGACCCGGTACCAATCCGCACGCGAACGGCGGCCCAGTTCCTTGGCGGGAGGGCAAAGCACGGGGCCCGCGCCCCATTGCACCCGCTGGTCATGGTGCCCCTTCAGGAATTCCGCCAGGAGATGGGACAGGTACACGTTGACGTCCTCGTCGGGGCCCGCTCCGTTGGTGGGGAACATGGATTCCCGTCGGGCTTCGAGCAGTTGTTCCATCAGAAAGAAGCGCCAGGGCCGTGGCCCGGACCAGTCGGGGAATAGACCCCGGTATTGGGGGAAATCGATCCGGCACAGTGCTTTCGGCATGAAAAAATCCCTTCCTGTTTTCGAAATTCCTTTCTGGGAAATGCAGGGATCATGCCGTTCGGAAAACTGTTTTTGTTTTTTAATACATTGTGAAATAACAAGTTATGGCGGCGACTGGGGGCGGCGGATATTTCAGGAACCCCAATATGGTGAATTTTGGACCACTGGTTGCACTCTCCCGATTCCGCCTGGCTTCATTTTGGGCTTTGGTTCCCCTGAAATACGCCGATCACACACGGGAATATTTCATGGACCCGGAGTGGGTTCTCCCAAGGTGAAAGGATCGGGGAATGAGCGAGCAGGATCGTTTCGATTGGAATGAGGACATGGAGTTCGAGTCCGAAGGCGACGTGCAGGAAGAGTACGGAGACTTTGAAGACCCGCTCGACGGTTTTGCGGACTACGATGAAATGTCTGAATATGATGATCCCTCCGAGGACGACTCTTCGACCATGGACGGCGGTAAGTCCCGAGACGAGGCCGAGTCCGAAGTGGCCGAAATCGCGAATGAGGGTCAGGCTGAAAAAAATCCAACTGGTGAAAAGTCCTCTGTCGCCATGATGAAGAAAAATCGGCGCCGGGGAATTTCAGCCATGGGGCTTGGTTTCCTGTTCACAACCTCGGTTCTTGTCGCGGGTGTGGGGGTTGGCGGGGCAATCCTGCTGGCCGAGGGCGTTCATCCGGCCTCTTTGTGGCAGCCGCGGAACCTTCTCCAGTTCGACCAGTTGCTGAATTTTGCCGATCATCCCCTGAATATTCTCTATATGGTCACCATGGGCATTGTCTTTCTGGCCCTTCTGGGCAGTTACAAGATGTCCAAGGCCGCGGCGCAAGCCAACGCGCGTACCCGGGACGCCGAGGACATGCTGGATCGTCTGACCGTTCTGAGTCTGGACAAGCAGGAAGAATGGCAGAGCCAGGAATTCAAGGAGTTCCCTCCGGCCGAAGCATTTATCATCCGGGCCCTGGGGGCCTGGCGTCTGCAACAAGCCCGCCAAAAGAGACTAACGGGAGTGGAAGGCGAACTTCACCGGCTTGAAAAAGCCTTGAGTTCGAATTCCCGGGCGGATTTGACGGGCCGTTTCGATCATCCCGCCGTGGGTCGCCTCGCAGATGAGATGCTCAGGTATTTCGACGCCAGGGACACCGCTGTCCGGAAGCTCGAGGAATATGAGAGCAAGGACCAGGGAAACAACTCGGAAATTGTGAATCTTCTGCAGGAATCCAGGCAGTGGAACGGGTCCACTCTTGATCATATGGGCGTGCATTGCGCGGCATTGGATGAACTCGCGGGGCAGATGGACAACCTCGCCAGGCATCTCGAAAATTCCCCGAATGAGACCGGGTCCACCGAAGGCATGATGGACATCATTGAAGGAATCCGGCAGGAAACCGTCGGGCAATCCTTGGGTGGAATGGCGGATGACCAAACGGTATCCGAATTGAACGACCTGGTGGACCGGGGAAGCAAGCTGGCTTTCAAAATCGCCATGGAAGTGGCGCGCCTGGGGCTCCGTGGCGAGCGTCTGCTGCCAATGAGCCAGTCATTGGAGGATCTCACCACGGGATTCCGCCAACTGGCCGACAATGTGAACGACCGGGATATGGAGACCACCCAGAAACAAGCAGCGAACGGCGTTCACAAGAAGCTTGAAATCCTGGCCGCCCTGATTACACAGGACGACCAGTCCCAATTGCGGGACGTGACGGACGAGGTCCAGGACTTCGGTCCCGAGGCCGCGCGGATCTCCGGGAAACTCACCCGGATGGTCGATGGATTCAACGATCAGGAGGACCGGCTGGTCCGCATCGGCACTTCCATCTCGGAATTGACAGGGATGGAATTCGATTCCACCGCGATTCCCCGTGAGGCACCGATCGAAGCGCCGGTGCCCTCTTTGAATATTACCGACCGGAAATCCACGGCCGGACCCGTGAAGTCGTCATTGGCCCCGGCCCCGACGAATCCTTTCGCTACCGCGGGACCGTCCATCCTTTCGACGGATGAGGATCTTGGGAATTCCGACTTCTCGTCATCTTTCCTCCCCGAACCGAACACCCTGTCCGTTGAATCCTCCACGGGTCCCGAAGAATCTGCGGATATGTCTCTTTCCGGGGATGAGGAAAAGGTGTACGATCTGGAGGATCTGGGAGCCTCCCCGGTTGTGGAGCTGGATACCGAAGATACCGGAGATAATGAAGAAACGGAGGAAGTCTTCGACCTTTCCTCTTTCGGTGCGACTCCGATGGTCGAGGACGATAACCAGATCCCGATCGAAGCGGAGACGCCGGAGTCTGGCGAAGAGGTTTACGACCTTGCCGAGTTCGGAGCGTTTCCCTTGGACCAGGCGGTAGAGCCTGACCAGAATGACGCGGCCGTCGAGGACGACGTGTTCGACCTGGCGGATTTTGGCGCCAAACCCATGAATTGATCTCCGGTCGGGTTAGTGAAACTCCGGGCCGGAGTATCAGCTGCCGGAACCGGAAATGAACGAAATAAACCTGAGTGACAAAAATCCCGGTCCAGGCCAGCTGGCCGACTATCTGGCGGAACTGCTTAAGCGGTTCCGCCATTTTTCGGATCCCATGGAACCCGCTCCGGGGATGGTTTCCCACCTGGTCCGGATCAAGGTTTCCGCGCGGCTTTTGACTGCTCTGGACCGGTCGCCCGGTCGGGCATCGGAGGGTTTTGTCCGTCTGGGAGGCGTCCTTTCCGAATGGGTGAATTATTTTGAGGCTTCACCGGAATCCTTCCCGCTGCATCTGGTTTCCCCTGTCCAGCGTCTGGCGGATTATCTGGAAAAATTGCTGGTTCGGCGAGACCAGGGGGTGCCGGCGGTCGAGTTGGACAGGGACGCGGGTTGGCGTGCCGTGCTGGTTTCGTTCCAACACGCGGGAACTCCCCTGGCGGTCCTGGAGGATGTGGAGGACCTCTTCGACAAATGGGGGCGCCGCTGGAACGACGAGAACCTGACTCCCGTCCAGGAACAGCAGCTTCTGAGGCGATGGCTCAGCCTGAAGATAAGGGGTGATGTCCTTTTCCAGATGGATGAAGGACCGAAACCCTGGCCGGCCGGCCATCTTGTCCCAGTCCATGATTTTCCTGAAATCCTGTTGCTGGTGGACAGCACGTTCCGCCGCGACGAGATCAGGGACAAGCTTACCAACCGGAATTATCGGGTCGAGACTCCCTGTGACCCCGACCAGGCCCTTGAGCTTTTGGCCGCCAATCCCGCGCCCCGGGTGGTTCTTTGCGACAACATGGAGCCCACTCGGCATCTGGTCCGCCTGCGGGAGGGGCTGTCCTCGTTGATGGGCGTCACGGAAATTCCCCTGGTTCTTGTGGTCGGAAGTACTCTGGCCGGCACCGTGGACGATGAGAGAGCCCGTTCCCTGGGGGCTGTGGCCGCCTGGCGGGAACCGTTCGATCCGGTTGATTTGGGACGCATATTGCAATGTCTGTCTTGACCTTGATGTATCCTGCACAGCCGAAAGGGACCCCGCTGTTTCCCGCCATTCCTTATCCTTTCCTTTAAACCCTTGTAACAGAGCATATTCTGACGATTCCAAGTCAGCCGACCTATGGGCATGGGAGTTGCAAGATTTTCATATCGTGATGTGGCACGCATCGCATCCAGGAATCTAGAGAAGGAGACATCCTCAATGGCTGACTACAATGATTCTTCCAGGATTTACATCGGTGGTGAAGACAGATTCGGTCAAGTGATGACCTCTGTGGAAGCCGCCGAATACTTAAAAATGCACGTCAAGACAGTGTGCCGTCTGGCCAAGGAAGGGAAGATCCCTGCCAAGAAGGTCGGTAGTGAATGGCGGTTTCTGCGCCCGGTCCTTGACCGTTGGCTGACGGAATCCATGGTCTGATTCCATGGCAACAAGGTTCAAACCCCTCGAACTCAATAATCCCCAGCTGTTCGGCATCGGCTTGGCGGGCATTATCGGTCGCTCCGACAAGAGCAATCTGCTCGACCTGGCCGATCGCTGTCTGGACAAGGGCAAGGTCCACCTGATCCTGGATCTTTCCGAACTTTCCTCCATGGGTGGCGGCGGCGCCATCATTCTCGCCGATTTCCAGCGTCGCTTGACCTCCGCCGGCGGTGAGGCCGTTTTCATGGGAGCGAAAGATGTGGTGCGCCGTTTCCTGGAACCGAAGTTCGACGAACTTCCCTTGCGGTTCTTTGAATCCGTCGAGGAAGCGGAGGTCGGCTTGGTCGGGGAACCAGTCGAAGTCGTTTCCGAGGTTGAGAAGCCAAGCCCAAAAAAATCCTCCCCGAAAAAGGCTGCCGAAAAACCCGCGGTTACAAAGAGCGACGAGGCAGTCTGTGCCATGAACGAGGTTCTGGAAGAGTTCAATGGCCCCGCCGAGGAAACGACCTGCCATCTGGGGAGGCGCAAGGATCACCAGTACACTTCCCTGTCCGAGGCTGTGGGTGCTCTGGGGAGTTGGCGCGAATACAAGGATCATTCGGAGTACGCGGCGACCCTGCGCAATCTTCTCTTCAGCCACGGCCTGGCCGATGACGCCCATCTCCTGGTGGAGAGGGAAGACATGATGGAGGATCCCGACCAGGAGTGGCAGTTGCCTATGAGCTGTTCGCTGGTCAGGCAGCTCCAGGAGGTCGGCGAGCCCCTGTCCATGCTGGATATCCAGGAAGATGAGCTGGAAGAAGACGAAATCTGCATGCTGGAGGAGATCAATCCCCAGATCATCCTGCCGGTCAATCGCGGGGGGAAGCTGGCAGCCATTCTCCTGCTGAACCGCGGGGGCGAGGAACTCGAGTATTCGGTAGCGGAACACTTCGCCCTTGAACTGTTGTTGCAGGTCCTGGAGAGGGGGGAGGATTCGACTTCCCCTGCGTCCGGGGAGACGGTGAAAGGGGGCGCGGCGGGTACGGCGGCACTTGGCCATGCTCCGGAATCCCCGGGAAGCAGTCACGATGACGGGTCCCTGCCTGAAAACTGGACTCTGCCCTCGATGGATGACGATTCCACCGCCAAGGTTCTCCTCACCCTGGCCCTGAACCTCCCTGATGCGGATGATCGCCCCCACTTCTGGCGACTGTTCGCCCGGCACAGCTGGCAGGCGTTGCCGGTGCGCCACCTGGCGTTCCTGGGCCCTGAGATGACTCGTCCCCAGGTCATGGTTGGACATCACAGCCACTGGGAAAGCCTGGATCTGAGCAGCAAGAAGATTCGCAAGTATTTCAAGAGCATGCAACGCCCGGTCGAAACGGCCAACATTCCCGCTACCTTCAAAACCACCAAGACCCTCCTCGCCGATTGCCAGGCCGATTGGATCGTGAGCCTGCACCTGGATGACGAATATCTCGGCACGGCGATTCTCGGCCTGGATGATGATTTCACCTGTGAGGATGTGCAGGAACGGGTCAACCGGATCTTTATTGAAACGACCAGGCTGTTGGCGCGTTTTGATGACACGAACGACAATGCCGACAGCAGTCTCCAGCTTGTCCGGCTTTTGTTGGCCCAGCGGGAAAAACGGTGTTTCGGCCACGACAAGTTGACCCAGGCCATCGTGGAACATGTCCACCGTCTGGCCCGGGTCATGGGATTTCCCCCGGACCAGGAACGGAATCTCACCTATGGTTGCCTGTTGAGGGACATCGGTCTGATCGACAAGGACGACGACCTGATGAAACCGCCGGAGGAAATGGATCCGACCCAGTGGCCGGTTTTTCGCCGCCACCCTTCCGACGGATCCAAGCTTCTGGAGAGTCTCAATCTGCCGCAAACCATCGTGGATGTGGTGCATTGCCATCACGAACGGTTCAATGGGGAAGGTTTCCCCCGCGGGTTGGAGGGGCGGGAAATTCCTTTGGCCGCGCGTGTCGTGACGGTGGTCGAAAACTACGTGTCCATGGTGACCGGGACCAGCAGTCATGATCCCATCGCCCCCCAGACCGCGGCTCGTATCCTGCGGGATAATCTGGGCCAGCGGTACGATCCCGATATCGTGGGGCTTTTCCTGAACGCCATCCTGTGTGAATCGGATTCTTCCGGGGAAAATAAGCCCCGCGGGAAATCCGGTAAAAAGAGGGTTCTGCAGAAGACCTGATCCAGATATGTCGGGTCTGGTCCCGTCCTGAATGTGTCACTGTCCCGCTCCGATTTATCGGAGCGGGACACTTTTTTGTGAATACCGGGACAGATGTGGGATGGTTCATGACAGGTCCCTCGCCCTCAAGGAACTGGTCGGGTTTTGTAAGGCCTTGGCGGCCAGACGGATACGTGTTTGGTGGATGTATTTTCGATAATTCCGGAGTGAGGCCGGAAGGTTGCAGGGCAAAGGGAGCATGGCGGTGAGGCTGGGAGGACTCATCGTTTGCGACGGAAGCGGCCGCTGTCCCGCTGGCATGGGTTGGGACGGCGGCGGCTTCAGGTGGAACATGTCCCAATTTTCCGGCAACCCGTTGCCAGGTGGTGAAGGTTCTGACATTATGGTCACAGGCGGGCTTTCAACCGGATCCGACCTGATGGAGAACCATGTCCAGCACTCTTGGCAAATTATTCAGGATCACGACGTTCGGGGAGTCCCACGGCAAGGCCATGGGGGTTGTCGTTGATGGTTGTCCCGCCCGTCTGGAGCTGACTTCCAAGGATGTCCAAAATCAGTTGGACCGGCGTCGGCCAGGTCAGGGACAGCTGACATCGGATCGGGATGAAAAGGACAGGGTGGAAATACTTTCGGGTCTGGAAAATGGTCTGACCCTCGGCAGTCCCATCGCCATGATTGTTCACAACCGGGATCACAGACCGGAGGAATATTCCGACACCCGGAAAATTCCCCGACCTTCCCACGCCGATTTCACCATCCTGGAAAAATATGGAATACTTCCGACCAGTGGCGGCGGTCGGGCCAGCGCCCGGGAAACCTGGGCACGCGTGGCCGGTGGCGCAGTGGCCCGGAAGTGGCTGGCCGTGGAATTGGGGGTCGAGATAGTGGCTTGGGTTGACGGGGTGGGGGAAGAAGGTCCGGCGGAAGTCGATGCCCTGACGGTAACCCGCCAACAGGTCGATGCCACGGAGATCCGCTGCCCCGACAAGATTTTGGCGGCGACCATGACCAGTGTTGTTCAGACGGCCCGGCAGGAAAAGGATTCGGTCGGAGGAATCATATCCTGCGTTTGTCGCGGGGTGCCCACCGGCTGGGGGGAGCCTGTATTCGACAAGGTGGAAGCCTTGCTGGCCAGGGGAATGTTGTCGATTCCGGCGGCCAAGGGTTTCGAGATCGGCTCGGGGTTTGCGGGAACGGGAATGCGTGGATCCGCCCACAACGATCCATTTATTCAGAAGGAAAAGGGCCTGGGTACGGTCACCAACCGCAGCGGGGGAACGCAGGGCGGAATCAGCAACGGGGAGCCCATCGTTTTCCGTGTGGCTTTCAAACCACCGGCCACTATCGGGATCCCCCAGCAGACAGCCGATTATTCAGGTGAACAGACCACCCTCGAGATCCATGGACGCCATGACCCTTGCGTGGTTCCCAGAGCCGTGCCCATTGTTGAAGCCATGGCCGCCCTTGTCCTGGCGGACCTCGCCCTGATCCAACGCGCTCGAAAATAAATTCAATCAGCCTATCAGGTGGTTTCGCCCGAGGTTTCCGGCGGGTTTTCGGGAGCCTGCTTGTCGTGGTCTTTGCGGTCGGAGGATTTTTTCTTGCCGGAACCCGATTTTCGGCGGTGGACCCGTTCCAGCTCGGTGGACAGGTCATCGAGGGACAGGCCGCGACGGATGTCTCCTTCATGCACCAGACTGATGGCCCGGGTTTCTTCGGAGACGACGATCACGATGGCGTCCGACTGCTCGCTGATACCTATGGCGGCCCTGTGGCGGGTGCCCAGGATGTAACCCAGTTCTTCCCTCTCGGTGATGGGAAGGATGACCGCGGCGGCGGCAATCTTGTCCTGGCTGATGATCACCGCGCCGTCATGCAGGGGTCCCGGAACCGTAAAAATGGATTCGATGGTCAGAGCGGTGATTTCCGCGTCCAGAGGCACGCCTTTTTTGATCCAGTTGTTCAGCCGCACTTCGCGTTCAATGACGATCAAGGCCCCCAGCCCGCGTTTGGCGCAGCGTTTCACCGCCGCCAGGATTTCCTGTTCCTTGGGGATTTCATCCTCGGTCGCGAACAATCCGAAGCCCCGGCGAAGCCCGAGATTGGCCAGGGCCGAGCGCAGTTCAGGCTGGAAGATGATGATAAAGGCGATCACCCACACCGTTTGCAGGGTGCCGATGATGCGGCCCACCACGATCATGCCCAGACTGCTGGCCAGGAACGAAAGGATGAGCAGTAGGCCCAGGCCGACGAACATCTGGATCACCCGCGTGTCCTTGATGAACACGATCAGACGGTACAGCAGATAAGCCACGATGAGGATATCGAGGATGTCTATGATGGGACTGTTGGATATGCTTTCCCACATGATGAACCAAACTAGCACCGCGGGGGGAGTTGCTCAACCTCAAGGTTTGTCAAAGGGCGCACGCGGCCTTCAGTACCTCGAAAAACTGCACGGATTCCTTCACGTCATGGACTCGAACCATCGAAGCCGAGCCCTGCCACGCACAGGCCAGGGCGGCCAGACTGCCTGCAAGGCGGTCATCCACACCCGCGCCGGATATTTCCCCGATGAACCTTTTACGGCTGGCCCCCAGCAGCAGGGGTCTTCCCGCGGCCACGACATCCAGGCTTCCCAGGAGGGCCAGGTTGTGGGCCAGGGTCTTGCCGAACCCGATGCCCGGGTCAACCATCAGTCGTTCCGGAGCCACGCCCTCATCCAGGGCCAGGCGGCAGCGCGCGGCCAGCCAGCCTGATACTTCGGCCACCACGTCGAAATATTTCGGGGCGTCCTGCATGGTGCGCGGGATGCCCTGCATGTGCATCAGCACCAGGCCGCAGCAACGTTCGGCGGCCAAAGGGATCATTTCGGGGTCATGCATGCCGGCGGATATATCGTTGATTGCGTCCGCGCCGGCGTCGAGGGCCGCGCGGGCAGTGTCGGCGCGCACGGTGTCCACGGTTACCGGGACCTTGGTTTCCTTGCGCAAGGCCTCCAGGACGGGTAGTAGACGGTCCATTTCTTCAGTTTCACCGACCGGTTGGGCTCCGGGCCGGGTGGATTCCGCGCCCAGGTCGATGAGGTCGGCTCCAGCGGCCACCTGCCCAAGGGAGTACTCCACGGCCGGACCGCAGCCTGACGCGCGCGAGTCGGGGTAGAAGCTGTCTGATGTGAGGTTGACGATACCCATGACCAGTGGGCGGCCCGGCGGGTCAAGTGCCAAGCGGCCCAGGTCCCATCCAGGCGCGAAAAAGGGGGCCGTAAGGCCCCCTTTGGATTTTTCCGTGGGATTCATGAATCGTTGTGGGGAGGGTCGGGGTCGTCCACTGATTCGTCCTCCGGGGGTGAGGCGGCCTGATCGTTGACCGGCACTTCATCGGAAAGGGAGTGGTCCACTTCAATGGCCATTTCCGGCAGCTGGTGGCCTTCCATGAGCATCTTGAACTCCTCGGCGTCCAGGGTTTCCCGCTCCAGCAGGGCGGCGGCCATGGTCTCGACCTGTTCCTTGTGATTCTCCAGGATACGGCGGGCCCGTTCGAACTGTTCTGAAACGATCCGCCTCACTTCGCTGTCGATTTCCTGAAGCGTATGTTCACTGAACACATGCTGGCGTCCGATGTCCCGGCCCAGGAAGACCTGTTCGCTTCCCTCTTCGTAGGCGATGGGGCCGAGTTTTTCGCTCATGCCCAGACGGGTGACCATGGTTCGGGCGTAGTTGGTCACGGCCTTGATGTCGCCGTAGGCGCCGGAGCCGATCTTCCCCAGGAAGATTTCCTCGGCCATCCGGCCGCCCAACGCGACGCAGATCTGGTCCAGGTATTTCTGTTCCGAGATGGTGTACTGGTCCTCCGTGGGCAGCATGGCGGTAAGGCCCAGGGCCTGGCCGCGGGGGATGATGGTAACCTTGTGCACGGGGTCGGATTCCTCGACGTGGTAGGCTATCACCGCGTGGCCGGACTCGTGGTAGGCGACCTCGCGCTTGACCTTGTCGGTGAAGACGCGGCTGCGGCGCTCGGGACCGAGCATGACTTTTTCCTTGGCGTCCTCGAAGTCTTCCATGGTCACATCGTCGTGGTTCTTGCGGGCGGCCAGCAGGGCGGCCTCGTTGACCAGGTTTTCCAGGTCGGCTCCGGCCATACCGGGAGTGCCGGCGGCAATTTTCTGCGCGGACACCGAATCGTTGAGCTTAACCTTCTTCATATGCACCTTGAGAATGGCCTCACGTCCGATGATGTCGGGCATGTCGACCACGATCTGCCGGTCGAATCGGCCTGGGCGCAGGAGCGCGGGATCCAGCACGTCGGGCCTGTTGGTGGCCGCCAGCAGGATCACGCCGTCGTTGGACTCGAAGCCGTCCATTTCGACCAGAAGCTGGTTCAGGGTCTGTTCGCGTTCGTCGTGTCCGCCACCCAGACCGGCGCCCCGGTGGCGGCCGACGGCGTCGATTTCGTCAATGAAGATGATGCAGGGGGCGTTCTTCTTACCCTGGTCGAACAGGTCGCGCACACGACTGGCGCCGACTCCCACGAACATTTCCACAAAGTCCGAGCCACTCATGCTGAAAAACGGCACCGCGGCTTCGCCGGCCACGGCCCGGCCCAAAAGAGTCTTGCCGGTGCCGGGAGCACCCACCAGCAGGGCGCCTTTGGGAATGCGGCCGCCGAGGCGTTGGAACTTCTGGGGGGCGCGCAGGAAGTCGATGATCTCCTGCAATTCGTACTTGGCCTCGTCACACCCGGCCACGTCCTCGAAAGTGATGTCCGGGTTGTCCATGTTGAACATCTTGGCCTTGCTCTTGCCGAAGCTGAAAGCCTTGTTGCCGCCGCCCTGCATCTGCCGCAGGAAGAACAGCCACAGGCCCAGGATCAACAGGAAGGGCAGATAATAAGTCAGGAAATGGGCCCACCAGTTGGTTTTTTTGGGTTCACCGACCAGGGAGGCCTCGGGGTTGGTGGCGGAGATCCAGGCGGCGAAGTCGTCCCGGTCCGATAGCAGCCGGGTATGGAAATGGTCCACCTCCTTCAGGGAGCCGTCCTTGACCGTCAGGGTGCTCTTCTCATTCAGTTCGCCGAGCACGTCCAGACCGGTCTTGGCGATTGAGCGGATGTTGCCCATGGTGACCTGCTGCTCGAAGGCGGAATAGGTCAACTCGTTGACGGCGGACCGGTCGATATAGATCATCTGGTAGACCAGGAAAACCAGGAAAACCAAGAGAATCCAGAATCCCGCGGTTTTTCCGGGAATCTGGGGGGGCTTCAAACCCGATCCCTTTTTGGGGCTTCGGGGAGGCTCATTACCGGATCCGGGGTTCTTGCGGCCTGAATTGGGGCTCATTAATTATCGTTCCCTTGCTTCGGATGTTCAGTTCGATTGGCGACAGAGATAGTAACCGTCTGTTCGGTGGACGGCAACAACCGCGTTCTTTCGGCGCGCGCCAGGCCGACCACCCACAGGATGCCGGTGTCATCGGTCACCACCAGGACACCGGGGCGATCATCACGGGAAACCTGCCGCTCCCGCAAAATGTCACTCAATTTCTTGGAGCCTTCCAGGCCGAACGGTTGGAACCGATCACCGGGGTTCCAGTTCCGTACCCGCAGATTGCCGGCCAGGCTGGAAGCGGGACAGGTCAATCGCCACGATGTTTCATCGGCGGGATCACCGACTCCCTCCTGGATGCCCGCCCGCGGATCACCCTTTCCGGCGGGATTCCTGGAAACCAGGATACGATAATCCTCCGCCTTTCGCAGGGGCGGGGGCACGTTGGAGGCTGCCTTGCATTCCAGCCGGTCGAAATTCCTGGTCAGGCGCAGACCATCCGCCAAATCCAGTCCGGAACCGGACTGACCGGTCACCAGCCAGGCCAGGACACCATCCACATGGACGCGCTCCAGACCCGAAGGTTGCCCGTTCACCAACCAGAGTCTCAGCACCCGCGCGGCCAGTGACTTATCCAGGGCCAGCAGGCGCGCTACGCTCAACTGGTCGGGGTGGTCAGGCAAACGAACTTTAGCCAGGGCCTCTTGCGTGAAATGATCCAGGAGTTCCATGTCCTGTTGGAGCAGATCGGCCAGCCTGGCCGGAACGTTTTCGCTGCCCGAGCCGAAGATACCCCGGACCAGCGGCAATAATTCACGGCGAATCCGGGCCCGGATATTATCTCCATCCAGGTTGGTGGCATCCGTGCGCCAAGGTTGGCCGATATCCTCGAGAAAGGCGATGATCTCCCCACGTCCAACCTGAAGCAGGGGATGGATGACCTTCCCGCTCACAGGCAGGATGCCCCGCAGACCGCCCGGTCCGGTGCCGCGGAACAGACGCATGATCACGGTTTCCACCTGGTCGTCCCGGTGGTGTCCGGTGGCCGTGCATTGAAGAGCGGGGTTTCCGGCCAGTACTTTCCTGAAAAACCGCAGGCGCAGATGGCGGGCGGCTTCCTCCAGGCCCTGGCCTCGCGACCGGGCCACCGGCCGGGGGTCTTCCCCATCTTCATGGAGTTCAATTCCCAGTTCGGCGCAGAGGTCGCGGCAGAACAGGGCGTCCCGGTCGGCTTCCCCGGGACGCAACCGGTGGTTGAAATGGGCCGCCGCCAGGGGGGCGCCCACTTCGTCCGACCAGGCCTTGGCGGCCAGCAGCAGAGCGACCGAGTCGGGTCCCCCGGACAGTCCCACCAACAGGCCGCGCCTGGGAGTGTCGGCGCAACATACGGCGACGAGTTTCCCGATCCGTGACGAAACGTTCGTGATGAAGGGATGAGCTGTGAATGGGTGTTTAGGCACTCTGCCTCCGGTCATGGGTGAGGTGGTAGCGGCTCAGGGATTCGAACCCCGGACACTCGGATTATGATTCCGATGCTCTAACCAACTGAGCTAAGCCGCCACCCGTGTCATCCATATCCGAAAAAAAGGCTGTTTTTCTGGGCAGGCTGGCAATTTATCCAATCAGTGGATTCTTGTCAAGGAACCCGGATCCGGCTATTCTGCGGTCCATGGAGAAAAAAATATTCAAACAATACCCCCCGCCCGCCGGTACGGTGGTCGAGCGTGATGACGCCGCCCTCGGTTCCCTGGACGGCAAGGTGGTGGCGGTGATCGGCTACGGCACCATGGGCCGCGCCCATGCCCTGAATCTCAGGCGAAGCGGTGTGGACGTGATTGTCGGCGCCAGATCCGGTTCTGATTCGGGTAACAAGGCCAGGCTCAAGGGATTTAACGTACTTTCCGTGGGTGAAGCGGTTGCCGCGGGGGATGTGGTGATGCTCATGCTCCCGGACGAGGCCATGGCGCAGGTCTACACCGGGGATATCGCGGCAAACCTTAAGCCAAAAGCCACTCTGGGGTTTGCCCACGGGTTCGCGGTCGCCTTCGACCAGGTCAAACCCGATCCGGGGCGCCCCTGTTTTCTGGTAGCGCCCAAAGGCCAGGGGGATATGCTGGCGGTGGCCCATGCCGCCGGATCCGGTGTGCCCGGCCTGCTTGCCGTTACAAAGGACTCACCAGATGAAACCTGGGACCTGGCGGCATCGTATGCATTGGCGGTCGGGTGTCTGGTCGGGGGCGGTTTCGTGACCACCTTCCGGGCCGAATGCGTGAGTGACCAGTTCGGCGAGCAGGTGGTCCTTTGCGGCGGGGTGATCGAGTTGCTCAAGTCGGCCTTCGAGATCATGGTCGAAGCCGGCTACGACGAGACCAACGCCTACTTCGAGTGCGTGCACGAGTTGAAACTGATCACCGATCTGTTGCACCGCCACGGCATCGACGGCATGCGGGACCGGATCAGCGGAACCGCGGCCTACGGAGGTTTGACCCGCGGGCCGCGCCTCATCGATGACCGGGTGCGGGGGAACATGAAGCGGATTCTGGAAGAAATCGAATCGGGTAAGTTTGCTGATGAATTTTTGCTTCATCACCGGGATACGGAAAAACTGGCGGGGACCGAAGCTGATAGTCCCTTGGCCCGGACCGGGCGAATAGTGCTGCCGCGGCTTCATCCGGATGAGCCCACTGACTGAATAAAGGAGCATGGGGACCATGAATGATTCATTTTTCGGACGGCTCAAGGATCTGATCATCAATCCGGGACGACTCATGGAAAATGTGGGGGCCAACCCCAGTTGGTGGCAACCGGGTCTCCTGGTCTGCATCGTCATGATAGGTTTCAGTTGGATGACCCTGCCCATCTCCGCGCCGGAACAGGCGGAGTTGATGCGGGATTCGAAACTCATGCAGATGGTTCCCGAAGAGGCGGCGGACCAGCAGTACGAAGAGGCCCGAAACATTACTCCGTCACAGCGGATTATCCAGTCGGGTATCGCGGGCTTCACGACTTGGCTCTTAGTCCTGATATTCGGCTTAATCCTGGGCTTTTTCGTACGCCTTAGTGGAGGCGAGGGGTCATTCAAACAGGCCCTGACAATTGTGTCCTGGGGCTCAATCCCAATGTTCGTGATCGGTTCCCTGGTCAAGCTGCCACTCATCCTGCAAACCGAGTCCGTGTTCAAGGTCAATATCGGACTGGCCGCACTATTGCCTGGAGGGGACCCAGGGTCGGTCCTGTTCCAGACCCTGATGGCCTACGGTGATTTCTTTGCCTGGTGGGGGCTTTTCCTTCTGGTGATCGGATTCGAAAGGGTGTTCAGTATCGGTCGCTCGGTTGCTGTTCTTTCGGTGCTGTTGCCCTGGGCATTGCTTTCGGCCATCGGCCTGGGTATTAGTCTCCTCGTTATGTAGGCCATCCGGCAAGGAGTAGAAGAGTGAAAAAGAAGATCTTCATTCCCCTGGCGGCAATCATCCTGATCGCGGTGGTGGTTTCCATTCTCAAGTCGGGGGACAAGGCCGAGGCCAAAGTCGAAACCCAGAAGGTCAGGCAGAAGGACCTGATGGCCATCGTCAACTGTTCCGGAACCATCCAACCCAAGCGCAAGGTCGATGTCAGCGCCAACGCCATGGGCACCATCGTTCACCTGGCCGTGGTGGAGGGCCAGCACGTCGCCCAGGGTGACCTGCTGATGGAGATCGACCCCTTCGAATACGATTCGGCGGTCAAGGCCCTTGAAGCGGCGATCAGTTCCTCCCGGGCGGATCTGAAACTGGCCGAGGCCTCGCTGGACAAGGCCATCCAGGATCGTGACCGGGCGGAAGAACTGTTCAAGGAGGAACTGGCCTCCGAGGAACAGGTCGCCACCGCGCGTACCAACGCGCGCATCGAAGAGGCCCGCGTGGAAGCGGCCAGCCATCGCATCACCCAGTACGAAGCGAATCTCGCCAAGGCCAATCATGATCTGACGAAGGTGACCATCACCGCTCCGATGACCGGGGTGATCACCCGTTTGAACGTGGAAGAGGGTGAAAACGCCATCATGGGAACCCTCAACAATCCCGGCACGGTGCTGCTGGTCATCGCCGACCTGGGCACCATGGAAGCCTGGGTCGAGGTCGATGAAACCGAAGTGGTCAAGGTTACGATCGGACAGGTTGCCGAAGTGAAGATCGACGCTTTTCCCGATCAGGAATTCACGGGCAAGGTGACGGAGATCGGCAACAGTCCCCTGCGGGTGCGCACCGGTTCCAGCCGCGAAGCCGTGGACTTCGAGGTGAAGATCACCCTGGACGGGACGCTGCCGAACATCCGGCCCGGTCTGTCGGCCAAGGCGGAGATCACTGTCGCTGATCGTCAGGAAGCGCTTGCTGTGCCCCTGGGCTCGGTCACGGTGCGGGAGTGGCCCCTGGAGGATAGCGACATCCGCAGCTATACCGGCAAGCGGGACCGCAAACAAAAGGAAGCCTTGGCGGAGTTTGATTTCGGGGTCAAGGATTCCGGCCGTGACACCACCGATTCGTCGGCAGCTGATGTAAAACGCGAGGAGACCGAAGGCGTCTTTGTCCTGGTGGATGATTTCGTGAAATTCGTGCCCGTTGAAATCGGTATCGCCGGTGAGGAGGACTTCGAGGTCCTGAGCGGCCTGACCGAGGGCCAGACGGTCGTCACCGGACCCTTCCGCATCCTGCGGCAGTTGAAGGATGGCGCCCAGGTCGAACAGTTGGGCCTGAAGGGCAAGAGGGGCCGTCGCGGAAGCGGCGATGAAACGGAAGACTGATGAATCTCTTCGAAGGAGTCCGCATCGCCCTGGCCAGCCTGCGCGGGCACAAGTTGCGCACGTTCCTGACCCTGCTGGGAAACATCGTGGGCACCATGTCGGTCATCGCCGTGGTGTCTCTCATCTACGGTACTGATCGTTATGTTTCCCAGGCGGTGCTCGATGAGGGCACCGATGTTTTCACCATCACCCGCATCGACGACATCCAGTTCCTGACCGACTTCGACGCTTTCCTCGAATCCCTCAACAACCCAGATCTGACCCTGGACGACCGCTACTGGCTGGCCGAACGTATGGAAGAAGCCTCGGCGGTGGGAGCGGTGGTCATTCGCGGGGCGGCGATCCATGCCGGCGGCGAAAAATTCCGGGGCGCCCGGGTGCGGGGTGTCACCGAGGACTACTCTCTGATTGAAGACATGCCCCTGCTGCTGGGCCGGCACATTGCCCGGCAGGACGTGGTCAACTCGCGCCAGGTCGTGGTGCTGGGTTTCGAGGTGGCCCAGTCCCTGTTCCCGCGCCGAGCGGACCCGGTGGGCCGGGAGGTGAAGATCGGCGGCCGTCATTTCAAGGTCATCGGTGTGGCCGACGATCGCGGCACGGTCATGGGCCACAACCGCAACCAGTTCGCCGTGGCGCCCATCACCGCCTGGCAGAAGGTGTTCGGGTCGGGGGATTCCATCGACATCAAGATCGCGGTCAAGGACCTGAACAGGCTGCAGGAGGCCCAGGACGAAGCGGCATTCCTGATGCGTGTCCGGCACCGCCTGCGGCCTCTCGAAAGGGATGATTTCTCGGTTTCCACCTCGGATCAGTTGTTGTCCATCTGGGGCGGGATTTCCAAGGCCATCTACGGGGCTCTGGTCCCGCTGGTGGGCATCAGCCTGGTGGTCGGCGGCATCGTGCTGATGAACATCATGCTGGTGTCGGTGACCGAACGCACCCGCGAGGTGGGTGTGCGCAAAGCCCTGGGGGCCCGGCGACTGGCCATCATGTGGCAGTTCCTGGTCGAGGCCATCACCCTGTCACTGGTGGGAGGTATCCTGGGCATCCTGATCGGCCTGGGCCTGGCCTGGGGCATATCCCTGGCTTCACCGTTGCCGTTCGCCGTGGCCGGCTGGTCGCTGGTCCTGGGGCTGGTCACCACCTTTCTGATCGGCGGAGTGTTCGGCACCTATCCGGCCTGGAAGGCCGCCGGTTTCGATCCCGTGGAGGCGCTGCGTCATGAATAGGCCCCATGTCGATTGGCGCGACGGGTTGAGCGAAGCCTGGCGGACCATAACCGGGAACCGGATGCGCAGCTCGCTGCTGATCCTGGGCGTGACCATCGGCGTGACGACCCTGTTGGCCATCTTCACCATCGTCAACGGACTGAGCGGACGCATTCGCGACGACGTGGTCTCATCGAGCCGGCCCTACATTTACATCTCCCGCGACAGCGGGGTCGGCGGGGGTGATACCGCCGAGAAGATGCGACGCACCCAATTGAAACCCGAACTGGTGGACGCCCTGGCCCGGACCGAAGGCGTGGGCATGATCGATTACGAGGTGTCCAACAACAGCGGAACCGTCCTGAAGTACGGGAAGGAGAAAACACAGTTCGTGCAGGTGTTCGGCTGCTCCCAGAACTTCCCCTTCATGTTTTCCATCAAGGCCGACGAAGGCCGGTTCTTCTCCGCCAGTGACGTCACCGCCCGCAACCGGGTCGCAGTGCTCGGTTACGGTCCGCGGAAGGATCTGTTCCCCAACCGGGATCCGGTAGGCAAGACCCTGCGCATCTACGGCAAACCCTATCTGATCGTCGGGACCATGGCCGAACGCAATCACATCATAGGGCAGCTCGGCGACAACTTCGTCTGCGTGCCGTGGACCACTTTCGAAAAGGACGGCCTGAAGGAAGGATTCGAGGACAGGAACATCGCTCTTCTGGTCAACGACGGTTACGAGACCGACGAGGTCATTTCCAACATTACCGGAACCATGCGCCGCGAAAGGCGGCTTCGGGCGGGGCGGAAAAACGACTTCGATATCATCGCCAGCGAAACCTACGGTGAACTGATCGACAAGGTAACCGGAGGCATCGCGCTGGTGTTGGTGGTTCTCTCGTCGATCGGTTTGCTGGTGGGCGGGATCGGGGTCATGAACATCATGCTGATCTCGGTGGCCGAGCGCACCCGCGAGATCGGGGTGCGCATGGCGGTCGGCGCCCGCCGCCAGGATGTCCTGCTTCAGGTCCTGGTGGAGGCCGGGATCCTGACTGGCATCGGCGGTGTTCTGGGCATAGTCCTGGGCTACCTGGCCTCCTGGGGCATGACCCACGTCCTGCGTTTTCCCTTTGCCATCTCACCGTTCGTGACGGTGGGCGCGGCCTTGTTTTCCATCTCCATCGGCATTTTCTTCGGTCTGTACCCTGCCAACAAGGCCGCCCGCATGGATCCCATCATTGCCCTGGGACGGGAATAGGCTCAGTCCCCGGCTTTCCATACCGGAATCCG
>JAGLCY010000117.1 GCA_023270185.1 Candidatus Krumholzibacteriia bacterium
TCCACGGTCACCAGCGTCGTCAGATCCGCCAGCACCGGCGTGAACAGCTGTCCGGTCAAAGCCAGGTTGTCACGCATGGTCCGGGTCGGACCCGAAGTGTTGTTCTGCACTCCGTAGACGATCCAGCCCGCTCGGCTGCTGATCGACGGCGTGGTCGGTTCACTCCGTCGACTGACGGTGCGGTTGCCGTTCAACTTGATGCCCAGGTCGGCCAACCGCACAGACAGGCCGTCGACCTCGTCCAGCAGGGCCGTGTCCAGGGCCGGCGTGTCCTTGATGGCCTTGCGAATGTGGTTCAGGCGGTTCTCGGCGTCCCTGTAGGTGCGCGTGGCGCCCTGGACGGCGCGATGCAACCCGTCGGCTTCCCTGCGGAAGGCCAGCGCGCCCTCGGGATCCGGGTTGGCTGTCGAGTTCAGGCCCAGAGGCCTCGTGTTGAATTCCATGGGCCCTGCCAGTACGGTTTCCTGACCGCGGACACGCTTGGAAATGGTCACACTGTACTGACCCGGCATGACCAGGGGGCCGGCACGTTCTTCATCCCAGGGAGAATTCGGGCCGCCCTGATTGAGATTTATCGGACCGCTGTACGGGTACCGTAAATTCCAGGCCACCCGGTGAAGACCCGCGGCGCCGGGTCCGGTGAACCGCTTCACGACGTTGCCGCCGGCGTCCCGGATGATCAAAACCAGAATCGGATCAACCTCGCGATCCTCGGCCTTCAGGTCATCCCAACTGGGGTAGTAGACAGACTCTTCGGCCTCGACCAGTTCCTTCTCCTTCTTATGCCGCAATTCCTTCAGGCTCTGGAGGCCGTCCTTCAGATGGTAGGTGATCACCGCGCCGAAGGGGGGATTCTTGGCCGTGTAGAAGGCGTCGCCCTGGAAACCCTTGTCCCGGTATCCCAAAGGGCCTGCAATGTTGAAAATCAACGCGTCCTTGACCGGGAAGATGACCGCTTCCTTTTCCAGTGTCGCGGGTTCGAGGTTCCTGAGGGGCGAGTAGTCATCCAGGATGTAGAACCCGCGGCCGAAGGTGGCGACAACCAGGTCGTTTTCGCGTCGCTGGATTTCCAGGTCGCGGCAGGCGATGGTCGGGATGCCCGCCTTCAACTGGGTCCAGTTCCGGCCTTCGTCACGTGTGAAAAACACGCCGAACTCGGTGCCGACGAAAACCAGCTTCGGATCCACATGATCCAGGGCGATCGAGTGGACCATCCCGTTTTCAGGGAGGTTCCCGGCGATCGATTTCCAGGACTTGCCGTAGTCGTTGCTGCGCAGGATGTAGGGTTTGAAATCATCCCTTTTATGATTGTCGAAGCTGGCGTAGATGACCTTCTCGTCGAACCGGGAGGGCTCCACGTCGCTGACATAACATCCATCGGGAACACCGCTGAAGCTGCCGTGCTCACTCCATTCGCCGCCGCCGTCGAGGCTGACCTGGATCAGGCCGTCGTCGGTGCCGGCCATCAGCATATCCTCGCGCACGGGTGATTCATTCAGGGAGATGATGCTGCCGTAGAACGAAGTGGATGTGTTCTTGGCCACGGCGTCCGGGCCCCAGACGCGGCCCATCACTTCCAGCTTGTTGCGGTCCACGCCGGTGGTCAGGTCGTCGCTGATTCTCGTCCAGCTGTTGCCCATGTCATCGCTGCGGAAGATCTTCTGGCAGGCATAGTACAGCCGCTTGTGGTCGTGGGGGCTGATGATCAGCGCGGAGTTCCAGTTCCACTTGAGGACTTCGCCCTCTTCCGGCTGGGGCTGGATGTCCAGCGTCTCGCCGCTGTTCCGTTCGAAACGGTTCAGGAATCCGTACTGCCACTGGCAGTAGATGATGTCCGGGTTGGTCGGGTCGGCCGCGGGCTCAAAGCCGTCGCCTCCCAGCAGCATGTACCACTCGCGGTTGCTGATTCCGTGCGAGTAGTGTGTCCGCGAGGGTCCGCCCTGGGTGTTGTTGTCCTGGGTGCCGCCGTACACGTTGTAGAAGGGTTCATCGTTGTCGATGGCCACCCGGTAGAACTGGGTCACGGGGATATGGGCCATGTAGCGCCAATGCTCGCCCCGGTCGTATGATTCGTAGACACCGCCATCGTTGCCGGTCAACAGGTGATCGGTATTACAGGGATCGATCCACAGGGCGTGTTCATCGACATGCTTGGCCGCCCATCCCACCCGGTTGAAGGTCTTGCCGCCGTCATCGGTCACCTTCAGGAAGGTGTCCATGCTGTACACGCGGTCGGGGTTGACGGGGTCGGCGACGATCTCGTTGTAGTACTGGGGACTGCCCGCCACGTAACCGCTCATCTTTTCCCAGTTCATACCCCCGTCGGTGGACCGGTGGAATCCGCCCTTGCCTTTGGCGGCCTCGATGATGGCGTAGATGGTGTCGGGGCTTGGGGGAGAAATGGCCAGGCCGATTCGACCCATATCGGTACCCGGCAGGCCCTTGGTCAGTTCGGTCCAGGTGGCGCCGCCGTCGGTGGTCTTGTGGATTCCCGACCCGGGCCCGCCGTTGATCAAGGTCCAGACATGGCGCCGCCTCTGGTAGCTGGCAGCGTAGATGACATCGGGATCGCGCGGGTCCATCTGCAGGTCGACCACGCCGGTGTTCTCGTCGATTTCCAGGACCGGTGTCCAGGTGGTGCCGCCGTCGGTGGTTTTGTAGACACCGCGGTCGCCGCCGGGTCCCCACAGCGGACCCATGGCCGCCACGTAGACGATATCCGGATTGGAGGGATGCACGATGATCCTGCCGATGTGCAGTGAACGTTTCAGCCCCATGTTTTCCCAAGTGCGTCCTCCGTCGAGCGATTTGTAGATGCCGTCTCCGTAGGGCACACTGCGCTGGCTGTTGTTTTCGCCCGAACCCACCCACACGATATCCGGCTGGGAGGGAGCAATGGTCACGCAACCGATGGAAAAGCTGCCCTCATCATCAAAAATCGGTGTGAAGGTGACTCCCGCGTTTTTGGTTTCCCACACTCCTCCGGAACACACACCCACGTAGTAGTGGGACCGGTCGCGGGGATCGATCGCGAAGTCGGCGATCCGGCCCGAAGCCAGGGCGGGTCCGATGCTCCGGAAGTTCAGGGCGCTGAAATCGCCGCTGCTCCAAGGGCCGTCCTCTTCGGCGGCGCTGACCGCGGTGGCGATCAAAACGAACAACATCATCATCATGAATATGGAGTGACGGCGCATGGTCATCCTTCTTTCGAGGGCGGATAATTGGGTCTTGTGCCGGGCGAGGGCAGCGGTGGAAGATTTCCAGCCCCAATTTATAACAGGTCAGACGTCGCCAGCCAAGAGCCTCAATATTCCTGAGTATTATGGCGCTGGATCCCGTGCATCGGTGGGTGCGTGTGCAATGGCAATTCCCCGCTCATGCCACAGCCGATGACAGGAGGCGCAGAGGGTCACAAGATTTTCAGTTTGGTTGCTTCCGCCTTGCTGCCGCGACACGATGTGATGGACTTCGAGGAACCTGGTTCGCCCGCAGCCCGGGGCCTGACAGCGGTGTTGGTCTCTTGCGAGTACCTCCCTTCGGGTTCGCGGCGGGATGGTGGTCGTGTTGCGGCCTCCATGTTCGCAAACCGCCGCATCGCAGCGCATTCGCTCGGATTCGGCGCGACTCAACTCACGTTCGCCTGAGTCGGTTTGGACTGTCATGCGGCCGGTTGCCGCGTTTTCGTGGACGTGGA
>JAGLCY010000118.1 GCA_023270185.1 Candidatus Krumholzibacteriia bacterium
CTCCAATGACCTCAACGCCGTCGAAGGTGTTGACGCCGGGGCATCCTCCGTAGGCGTACCAGCTGTTAAGTGAGCCCATGAACACCGGGTTGCCCGCAATGACATTGACCAGGGGCACCGTCTGATTGCCGATGAAAGAACGTATCGAGAATGTAGTGACACTGACCCCCATGTATTCCTCGGCTAATTTCAGTGTGGCCGTGCCGGACTGGACCAGGTCGCTGGCCAGGTCGTCACCGGTCAGGAACATGCCCTTGTCTCCGATGTCGAGCCAGTTTGTCAGGGTTCCCACGTCATCGCCGGCGTCGAAATTGAAATCACCATTGGAAATGGTGTTCACGCCCAGATCTCCCGATGTATAGAGGATAATGTCGTAATCATTCAGCATGAGGTGGTTGGCCCGCCCGCCGATCCCGTTGCCGACGCCTGAGCTGGGACCGTTGACGTAATATACGTCATAGTCATTATTCACCAGATAGCCCAGGTTGCTCAGGGCTGTATACCATTCGTTCTCCCCGCCACGATTGGCGAAGTCGTTGATGAACAGAATTTCCGGGTGATCAAAACCCTCGAAACCATCAGACCGGACCGAAGGCAGGGCATGGATCGTGAAGGTCGAGTTGTAACCCATCGGATCACCGAAGCCCGTGCTGAAACCTGTTGTATCGGCGGGTACAAACGCCGTCCGGGGATCGGAACCGCCCACGCCACCGATGGCGTCGGTCGCGGAAATGTAATAATGCAGCACATCCCCCGGGAACAGGAAACCCGTGTCGGGCAGGTCGAACGCCCACAGGTCGGGGGTAGGTTGGCCGCTGAGACCGACGGACGGCAAACCAGTAACCGAACCGATGGCCGGCAAGCCGGATGTTCGGTAGGGATCGAAGACGGGATTTCGGTCCATGATATAATGCAGACTGGGATCGCCGTCCATTTCCGCGCCGACCCGGACAGGGGCGATCGTAACGACCAGGGAATCACCCGGACAGTTCATCAAGTGCGAGGCGAGCGAAATATTGTTCGCTATGTCGAACCGGACACTGTGCGATCCCAGATCACCGTAATCGATGCTCCCCCGCGCCGGGAAATTATCCTGGGCCAGATCAATTTCACGAATGGACATTCCCGGGCCAAGGTGCGGATAGATCTTGACGGTCACGTTGTCGAAATAGGGAGCCGGTGTGCCGTCGTTCCCGACAAAACCCCAGACCCAGCCCAGGTCGTAGATCGCCAACTGCACCTGGACTTCATCGCGGCCGGGATTCATCAGATCCGTCACCACGTTACTGCTGCGGAGATAATCCGGACCACCGTAATAAACAAAGTTGCGGTCCAACCAACCCTGGTCGGTGATGACCTGGGCGCCGTTGCCGGCGGAGTCGTCCGTATCGGCTGAACGGACACCCCAAGTGAAGAAGTGACCTGGAGAATTAAGGGAAAGACTCTCGTGCCGGAAGACCGTGAAAGTCAGGTTGATGCCGTCGTAATCCGCTCCGGCCGCGCCGCCCTTGGGGGAAGGCCAGTCCATGACGGGCGACATGATGGCGTTGTGGATATGCCCGTCCGGGCTGACCAGACCGCCGGTGGTGGACACGATGTAGCCACCCGGGCCGTAGCACCAATTGATGCATTCGGTGCCGCCGGTGCCGGGCACGACGATGCCGTCGTCGATGAAGGCGACCTGCGAGGTGTAGTTCGTTATACAGGGGTCGATGTCATGCAGGCCGGTCCAGATATGGGAGAAGTCCCCCACGCCACTGGGAAGTATAACGTTCCAGATACCGAAGTCCTCAGGATCACCCTCGTGCTCGAAGTCCTCGAAAAAGTGCGCGTCGAAAGCGCCGTTGACGATGTGGACGTCGATGTCGTCGATCTGGCAACCACCGGCGGTCGGGAATGAGCAGTCCTCATCGGACCAGCCGCCGTCGGACTTGAAGCGGAAGTACACCGCGATATCCGTGCCCTCGAGGTAATCCGCAGGCAGATAACTGACGGAATTGGACACGGCGGCGGTGCCGGCGCCATCCCAACTCTGCATGTCGACGATGGGATCACCCATGAACTGGTAGCTCAGGTAGGTGTAATCGTAACCGGGTTCGGAATCGTGGATCAGGGTCGCGGTAACGGTAACCGTGGAACTGAGACCGGGGTTGGGCACGACCTGGCGAAACTCGATGAGATCGTTCCAGTTGTTGCCGTAGCCACCATCCGGATCGTCGCCTCCGCAGGAAGGAATTTTGATGTCCCCGCACCACGCCGCATGGTTGGCGGGATTGGGCTGGTTGTAGGTGCTGACATTCCAGTTGCTCGCCGTGGGCGCGGTGACATCGTAGTGGGTCCAGCCGTTCCAGTCCGGTTGGCCGAATTCATTCTCGAAGTCGCCGTCGTAATAGGGCTCGAGGCCGTAATCGAGGGGATTGACATTGTTGGTCGGGTCGTCGGAGGCGGCCATCAGGTTGATGGTGTCCCCCCCGGCCTTGGCGAGATCCGGGCTTCCGCCGTGGATCACACTACCACCGAGTGAATACCGGGGAATTTCATCGGCCTGGGCCTGGATGGAAAACAGAAGACAGGCTGCCAACAACATTACGTACAAGTGGGCGAATTTCATGATCATTTCTCCTTACCTGGCTGCACCAAAAATTATTTCAGCAAGGTCGTCTTTCCAATCCGGACATCCCCCAACGCGCGGGCTTCGTAAAAATACACGCCGCTCGCCGCAGAGGAGCCTCGCTCGTCGGTACCATCCCACACGACAGTCTGGTCTTCACCCGCGGGACGGACCCCATCGACCAGGGTCTTCACCAACTGTCCCCGCACGTTGTAGACGCACAGTTTCAGATGTCCCGCGCTGGGCATCGAGTACTTGATCGTCGTGCTCGGATTGAAGGGGTTCGGATAATTGCTGGTCTGGAAGGCGATGCCCGGCACATCGACCTCGGCCGGTAAAAACATGCTATATAACCCGAAGTAGGCCATGACATCCTTCAGTAGCTGGGTACGGCCCGAAAGGTAATGGCCGTCAGCTGCGGGATCCGTGTAGACGAACATCAGATCCACGGGCATCGAGATGATCCGGCTGGTGCCTACCTGGTTCAAGGTAGCCGCGGAATAATTGTAGGCTCCCGGCACACCCGAGGGATTGAGGAATTCAGCCAGACGCGTGGCGGATCCCATTGTCTCCACGCCGTCGAAGGTGTTGACGCTGTAACATCCTCCGAATGCGTACCAGGTCTGAAGAACGCCGGCAAACACCGGGTTACCCGGAATGACGTTGACCAGCGGGGTCATCTGATTGCCGATGAAAGAACGTATCGAGTTGGTTGTAACACTGACCCCCATGTATTGCTCGGCGAAGTTCAGTGTGGCCGTGCCGGACTGGACCAGGTCACTGGCCAGGTTGTCACCGGTCAGGAACATGTCCTTGCCGCCGATGTCGAGCCAGTCGGTCAGGGTGCCCACGTCATCACCGGGGTCGGAATTGTAGTCACCATTGGCGATGGTGTTCACGCCCAGATCACCCGATGTGTAGACGATCTCGGTGTAATCAGCCAGCATGAGATGACTGGCCCGCCCGCCGATACCGTTACCCACGCCTGAGCTGGGGCCGTTCGTATAGTAGGCGTCGAAGTCCACACCGAAAAGTGCCCCCATGTTTCTCAGGGCGGTATACCATTCATCCTCCCCACCGCGATTGGCGAAGTCGTTGATGAACAGGATCATCGGCTGCTCGTAACCCTCAAGACCATTAAACCGGATCGAAGGCAGGGCATGGAACACGAAGGTCGAGTTGTAACCCATGGGATCGCCGAAGCCCGTGCTGAAGCCGGTCGTGTCGGCGGGCATCAGCGAGGTCTGGTAATCGGTCCCGCCGACGATATCCGTCGCGGAAATGTAGTAGTGCAGCACATCGCCCGGGAAAAGGAAGCCCGTGTCGGGAAAATCAAAGGCCCACCTGTCGGGGGAAGGATAACCGCTGAGACCGACGGCTGGCAAACCGGTGACCGAACCGGTAGCGGGCATGCCGGATGTCCGGTACGGATCGAAGACGGGATTACGGTCCACGATATAGTGCAGCTGCGGATCCCCGTCGAGGTAGGCGCCCACTCGGACGGGAGCGATATCAACGACTATTGAGTCCCCGGGGTCATTACTCAGGTGCCCGGCCAACGAAATATTCTGGGCCATGTCGAAGCGAACACTGTGTGAGCCGGGATCACCCATGTCGATATCGCCGCGCTCGGGGAAGTTGTCCTGAGCCAGGTCGATTTCACGGGCGGACATGCCCGGACCATTGTATGGGAATATCTTGACCGTCACGTTGTCGAAGTAGGGCGCGGGGTAACCGTCATTACCACCCCAGGACCAGTCCGGAATCTCGTAGATGCCCAGTAGCACCTGGACTTCGTCCCGACCGGGATTCATCAGGTCGGTCACCTCGTTACGGACGCTGAGGTAATCGGGACCACCATAGTAGAGGAAGTTACGATCGACCCAAGGCTGCCCGGTGATGCTCTGGACTTCGCCCGCCGACCCATCCGTATCAGCGGAGCGGATAGACCAGATGTAGCAGATGCCGGGAGACTCATAGGTTAAATCCTCGTGGCGGAAGACCTGGAAAGAAAAAATGATGCCGTCATCATCGGGCCCTGTTCCACTCTTCGGATCGGGCCAATCCATCACCGGGGATTCGATAACGTTGTGGATGCGTCCGTTCCAGAGCATCCCACCGGTTGTGGTGACGATATAACCGCCCGGGCCGTAACACCAATTGATGCATTCGCTGCCCCCGGTGCCCGGCACCACGATCCCGTCGTCGATGAAGGCTACCTGCGGCGTAATGTTGGTAACACAGGGATCGATGTCACCAAGTCCCGTCCAGATTTTGGCGAAGTCGCCGACACCGACGGGAAAAGCGGGGGTCCAGATACCGAAGTCATCAGGATCGCCGCCGTGCTCGAAGTCCTCGAAGAAGTTGGCGTCGAAGGCCCCGTTGACGATGCGCACGTTGATGTCGTCGATCTGGCAACCACCCGCGGACGGAAAGGAACAGTCGTCGTCGGACCAACCGCCATCCGACTTGAAGCGGAAGAATACCGCGATGTCCGTGTCGTCCATGTAATCCTGGGGCAGGTAGGTAACCGAGTTTGATACCGCCACCGTGCCGGCGCCATCCCACTGCCGCATATCGGCAATAGTCTGGTCCTTGTACTGGTAACTCAGGTAGGTGTAGTCGTAACCAGGCTCGCTGTCGTGGATCAGCGTGGCCGTGACGGTTACTTGCGAACTCATACCGGGGTTTGGCACCGTCTGGCGGAACTCGAGGAGATCATGCCAACTGTTGCCATAACCGCCCTCGGGATCCGTGCCACCGCAGGACGGAATGTTGATATCACCGCACCACGCCGCATGGTTGGCGGGATTGGGCTGGTTGTAGGTGCTGACGTTCCAGTGCGATTCCCTGGGAGCGGTGACGTCATAGTGGGTCCAACCATGCCAGTCGGGCCTGCCTTCGGTGTCCTGGAAATCGCCGTAGTAATATGGTTCGCCGGACCCATTGGTCGGGTCATTACGAGAAGCCATCAGGTTGATGGTGTCCCCTCCGGCCTTGGCGAGACCCACACTGCCGCCGTGAATGACATCACCACCATCAACATAACGCGGCAACTCACCGGCCCGGACGAAGGAAACGAGGGAAAAAACCAGGAGAAAAACAAAAAACGAGCGAACGGGCGTACGGGACTGCATGATCTGCCCCCCTTGGCGATCAGGAAAAGCCTGTGAAAAAAATGGCGAACAGGCACTGCGTGAAGCTACGGAATACCGTGATCCACGGCAAATTTGGCCTTTGAAGGCATAAGTTGTGACTTTGAAATTGTGTCCGGGCCATAAGGAGAGGTCCACAGGACAGGGATGTCCAATAATAATAACAATATGGTAAAAACTGGACCCAGAGGAGCCCCCTGTTTTACTTTTCTGGGCAGTTTTCCAACCAGACACAATTTCAAAGCCACAACCTACTTCAAGAGGGTCATCTTGCCGATCTTCACCTCACTTTTTATCCGCGCCTCGTAGAAATAAACCCCCGAAGAGACGCTTGAGTCCTGGTTGTCGCTGCCATCCCACACTACAGCCTGGTCCGCCCCGGCGGGTCGGACTCCGTCGATCAGGGTTTTCACCAACTGTCCGCGCACGTTGAAGATGCTCAGTTTCAGGTGTCCATCCTGGGGCATCGAATACTTGATCGTCGTACTGGGATTGAAGGGATTCGGGTAATTGCTGGTCTGGAACGTGATGCCCGGCAGAACCGGGGACACGTTCTGGGGAAGACCAGCAACGTTGAAGTAAGCCAAAACGTCCTTCAGCAATTGGGCGCGTCCCGGAAGGAGGTTACCGGGAGCAACAGGATCGGTGTAAACGTACATCAGATCCACAGTCATGGAAACGGCCCTGCTGCCGGATTCCATGACATTCAACGCGGCAGCGGCATAGCCGTAATCTCCACCATTGGGATCAACGAATTCAGCCAGACGCTGACCCGTTCCGATCACGTTAACACCATCGAAGGTGTTGATCCCAAAGCAGCCGCCGTAGGCGATCCAGGTCTGCAAAGTACCACCGAACACCGGGTTGCCACCAATGACCCTGACCATCGGCGTCATCTGGTTACCGATGAAGGAGCGGATGTCGAAAGTGATCACTCCGACACCCATGTATTGTTCGAGGAAAGCCAGGGTTGCGGTACCGGCCTGCGCCATGTCGCTCGCCAGGTCGTCACCGGTCAGGAAGATGTCCTTGCCACCGATGTCGAGCCAGTTCATCAGGGTCCCAACGTCGTCACCGGCGTCATTCTCGAAGTCACCGTTGGCAATGGTGTTCACACCCAGGTTACCAGAGGTGTAAAGGATGTCATCGTAGCCAGTCAGCATGAGATGGCTGGCACGACCACCGATACCGTTACCAACACCTGAACTGGGACCGTTCGTGTAATACACGTCGTAGTCCTCACCGACCAGGAGGCCGATGTTGTTCAGGGCGGTATACCATTCGTTTTCCCCGCCACGGTTGGCGAAATCATTGAGGAACAGGATGCCGGGATGGGCGCCAGCGCCATCACTGATACTCGGCAGGGCATGGATCACGAAGGTCGAGTTGTAACCCATGGGATCGCCGAATCCGGTGCTGAAACCAGTGGTGTCGGCGGGCATGAGCGAAGTCTGGGGGTCGGAACCGCCAACGCCGCCGAGGGCGTCCGTAGCGGATATGTAGTAGTGCAGCACGTCGCCCGGGAACAGGAAGCCCGTATCCGGCAGGTCGAAGGCCCACTTGCCGGGGGTCGGGGAACCACTGATACCGACGGCCGAATCACCGACTGCAAAACCCATGTCTGGCATTCCAGCAGTACGGTAGGCATCAAAGATCGGGTTGCGATCCAGGATATAATGCAGCGTCGGGAACCCGTCGAAGCCCGCGCCTGTGCGAACCGGATTAATATCTACGACCATGCTGTCCCCCGGATCGTTACGCAGGTGCGCGGCCAACGAAATGTTGTTGGCCATATCGAAACGAACACTGTGCGATCCTGGATCGCCCATGTCGATGGTACCGCGGGCGGGAAAGTTGTCCTGAGCCATGTCAAGCTCGCGGGCAGACATTCCGGGCCCATTGTACGGGTAGATCTTGATGATCACGTTGTCATAGTAGGGAGCCGGGTAGCCGTCGTTTCCGGTCCAGCCCCAGACGTAACCATACTCAGCAACCTCCATCATCACCTGGACTTCATCGCGCCCCGTGTTCATCAGGTCGGGCACTTCCCACCTGGA
>JAGLCY010000119.1 GCA_023270185.1 Candidatus Krumholzibacteriia bacterium
GTAATGACCTGGGGATCACCGGCGGACCCATCGGTATCAGCGGAGCGGATTCCCCACATATAGAAAATACCGGGAGAGTCGGCGGACAGATCTTCGTGGCGGTATATCCCGAAAGTGAAGGTGATGCCGTCGTCATCAGGACCGGTACCGCTCTTCGGATCGGGCCAATCCATCACCGGGGATACGATGGAGTTGAGAATGTGCTCTTCAGGCCCCGCCAAACCACCGGTGGTGGTGACGATGTAACCGCCCGGACCATAGCACCAGTTGATGCAGTCACTGCCGCCGGTGCCGGGCACCACGATCCCGTCGTCGATAAACGCGACCTGCGGGCTGTAATTGGTGACACAGGGGTCGATGTCACGCAGACCCGTCCATATTTTGGCAAAGTCGCCGACACCCGCGGGGAACGAGACATTCCAGATTCCGAAGTCATCGGCAACTCCACCGTGCTCGAAATCTTCGAAGAAATTCGCGTCGAAGGCCCCGTTGACGATGTGCACGTTGATGTCGTCAACCTGGCAACCACCGGCGGATTGGAAAGAGCAGTCCTCATCGGACCAGCCGCCGTCGGACTTGAAACGGAAGTACACCGCGATGTCCTTGCCGTCCAGATACTCCTGGGGCAGAAAGGTGACCGAGTTGGCCACGGCTATGGTGGATGATCCGTCCCAGCTCTGGATATCGCCGTAGGACTCACCCTGATACCGGTAGCTCAGGTACGTGTAATCGTATCCGGGCTCGGAATCGTTGATCAAGGTGGCCGTAATGGTCACCAGGGAGCTGGACCCGGTGTTGGGCACGACCTGACGGAACTCGATGATATCGTGCCAACTGTTGCCGTAACCGCCCTCCGGATCCGTATCCCCACAGGACGGGATGTTGATGTCACCGCACCACGCCGCATGGTTGGCGGGGTTGGGCTGGTTGTAGGTGCTGACGTTCCAGTGGGTCTCCGTGGGCTGCGTGAAGTCGTAGTGGGTCCACCCATTCCAATCGGGATTGCCTTCGGCGTCTTCGAAATCACCGTAGTAATATGGCTCACCGGGCCCATTGGTGGGGTCGTTGTGGGTGGACATCAGGTTGATGGTGTCCCCACCCGCCTTGGCGTGATCCACCCTACCGCCGTGGATCATTTCGCCACCGAGAGTGTACCGGGGCAACTCACCGGCTTGGGCAAAGGAGACGAAGGAAATTATCAGGAGAAGAAGAAAAAATGAGCGCGCGGAAGTATGGGACTGCATGATCTGCCCCCTTTGGACGATCAAAAAAATCCTGTAAAATGGCGAACAGGCACTATTTTGAAGCTACGGGATACCGTTATTAGCAACAAATTTGGCCTATCAAGAAATGATTTTACCATATTCAGAAAAATGAGGGTCAATTATCGGTCGCCAGGTCATCCACTCAAACAACCGCTGTCCGAATCAATGAAGCGATGGAGACGATCGGTTGCCTGCCGGATACCAATGCGGGGCGTGGCGGCAGGGCCCCCCGGGGGGCCTTCGCCGTGGAAAATCCTGATCTGTCCAGCACCGGAAGGAGCTGATTCGGCCAGGTCCAAAAAAAGCGGTAAGCCGTTCCACTGTCTATCAATACCCAGAGCCTGGCACAACCGCCCCGGCCCCGAGCACAGGTCCCGATCACCAGCGGTTTCGGGATCCAACCCACGCCGAGCAGCCATCAACTCCCGACCGGTAACGGGCTCCATACCACGAATAAGAACAGCCCCCGGCGTACCTTCGGTTTCGGTCACAAAATTCAAACAGTGATGCATCCCGTAAATAATATAGACGTAGGCAAACCCCGGCGGTCCAAACATGATCTCGCTGCGAGGCGTCCGCCCATTGGCCGCGTGAGATGCCGGGTCATCCTCCCCCCCGTAAGCCTCGACTTCAACGATCCGCCCGGCCACCTCCCCTCCATCATCTCCCACCACTTGAAGTACACACCCCACCAATTCCTCAGCCACCGTGACCGTGTCTCTGGCAAAGAATGATTGCTGCAATGGGGACATCCTTCCTCCTACTGCGGATCGAGGAATAGGTTTCTGAATGGGGATCGGA
>JAGLCY010000012.1 GCA_023270185.1 Candidatus Krumholzibacteriia bacterium
CGCGCCCAAGTGTCTGATGCAAGCGTCTGTCTATCCTCGCCAATCAGATTACCCAAGACCGAAACTCACTGGGAAATCAGATCCCTGGTCCGATCCTTAAGGTCTTCTTCACGCACTTCATCCAGTGGAATCTTGCGGACCTCGGTTCCTTCAAAATCCAGTTCGGTCAGATCAACCATGCGCATCCGCCGATTATACTCGGTCCACCAGTAATAGCGCTTGTTCATGATGTCCCCGATTGTCGTCCACTGGGTGAAGTTGAGATGATAGTTCTCAGCGCTTTCCCCTTCCCGCACAAGCCCCCTGGAGATGTCGAAATTGTTGAGAATGCGGGCGGCTTCGTTCACCCCTGCTTCGGCATTTTTCGGGGGAATCAATGTCTGGGTGAATGCAACGGCACGAACGAAACGGGACACCGGAGTAACATCGCCGGGCAAGCCGAGCATGCCGCTGCCGGCGCCGAAGGGGGCAAGGTTGACACCCTTAATCTGTCTGTCCGACGGGCCGCCATACGGCCTTAGCTGAGGGTAATTTCGCAGGTTCAATATTTGCCATTCGTAAGGAGGCGCATTGGTCATGACACCGATCTTGTTGTCATGGATGTTCAGCTCCCCGCCTACATACTCAATGACAATCGAGGCCCCGGTGTTGTCAGTAACAACCATATGCAGCGGAGAAGGGGCACCGAAAGCCTTGTCGATATCTTCGTTGTGAACAACCCGGAGTTTCGGAAGAGCGTCCTTGATTTCACTCACGGTTTCAAACTGGCCCAGAATGTAGGTGCATTGATCGACATTATTCAGCGTGGACGATTCCTCACCTTCTTTATAAGGCTGGTATTCAGCAAAACCAGGAAAGTACAGGACGCCCATCGTCAGACCGGTTTCGTTCATTCCATCCATAACGAATGGTTTTTTGACTGCGTTTATGGCAACGAAACCGAACTTGTTCTTCCACGTCATCCCCTGTTTGCCTCCGCCCAATTCGGAGGTAAAGGAGTGATCGCGCGGGACCAATACCAGATCGGATTGGAGGTCGAACGCACCCCACTCCATCGTGCGTCCATAGATGGAACCGCCATCCTGCGTCTTGATGACAAAGCTCGTGCACGCGTTTGCGGTCATTGGTAAAACCGACAACAAGACCGCAATACATATTACCGCTGGTAGTAGCTTTTTCATTGTTTCCCATTTCTTTTGACCGGGTACTTGATGACCGAACTCGAATTATCCACCATCCCCCAACAATCAGTTGCTGTTCCCTTCCCACCCGGCATGTTCCGTATCGAACCCTTCGCGCATCAAAACCAGCACCGCGCTGTTGGGAACGATCAGGTAACTCTTCTTCTCGAAAGTGATTTCAACGGCCGCCTTGTGCAGAAAAAGGGCGTAGTCACCCTCCTGTGCCTGCAGGGGCATGAACCGGGGCTGGGGTTCGCGTCGGTCTTCACTTTCACCCCAGTGTTCATCCATCATTTCCATGGGATTGATCACCGGCACGCCCGGTCCCACGGAAACGACCCAACCCCCGCGGGCCTGCCTTGCCGCCACCGCGGTCTGGGGCAGAATAAGCCCGGCGTTGGTGCTCTCTTCACCCTCCTCCGGGCGTATGAGCAACCGGTCGCCGACGACGATGAGTTGTTTCTTCAAACGGGGCATGGAACCTTCCAATCGCAGGGGTGATTTTAAAAATCCAGTGTAATATCGTCACGCATTTCAGGCAAAGTTCCCGTTCCCACCAGTTCGTCAGCGATTTCAGCCAGGGTTCGTCCGTCGACCGGGTGAACAAGATCAGGCGCCAGGTCCGCCAGGGGCAAAGCCACGTGAACGAAGCGCAGGATGCCTGGATCGGGCACCGCGCGGCCCAGGATGGCGCCGACGGTATCTCCCCAAAGGGCGATGTCCACGTCGATGGGACGCGACAGCCATGGTTCACCCGGCAGATGAACCCGGCCCAGGGCCTTTTCAACGTCTTCCCGCAGGCGTGTCTTCAGTTCCTCCGGGGTCAACTCCGTCAGCAGCAGCACCGCCCCGTTGAAAAACTTGCCCGCGCCTTCCTCCAGGCCCACCGGTTCGGTCTCATAGACCGGGGATACAGCGGCGATTTCCCCCAGTTCGGCAAGCTTTTTCACGGCCAAGGGGTAACACCGCTCCTGGTTCATGTTGGATCCGAGGGTTAGGTAGACACTTTGCTTCATTTCGTGAAGTCTTTTCGATTCCGGGTTATGGTCACTCCCACCAACCGGGCGAACCGAAGGGCGCCAGGTTGACCAGGATATCCTGCCTTTTGCGCCGTTCATCCTCGTTCAGGCCCACAACGCCCCTCACCAGCAG
>JAGLCY010000120.1 GCA_023270185.1 Candidatus Krumholzibacteriia bacterium
TCCGATCCCCATTCAGAAACCTATTTCTCGATCTCCTTATGACGAAGCAACCATACCCCCACCACCATGGCAACCGCCATGACCGCCAGCAGCACCGCCACGGACTGGACCCTGGACACCGGATCCCGATGGAGGGCCGTGCTGAGAAGGGCACCCAAAACACCAGGCAAATCATCAGCCTGCGCAGGAGGGCGCTCGATCAGGTTCTGCAGGTGAAACCGCAAACTGAGTTCCTGCACGCGGGCCGGAATGCTGGTCACCAGATTCTCCCAGCCCAGGGCCCACAGGATCGCCGGCAGTACGGGCTTCTTGAAAAAGGTGCCCATGGCCGCGAAAACAGCGGAATAAGTGAAGGCGCCCAGTCCAATGAGCAGGAAGGTCATCAGGTAGAGTTTGAGAAATTCGAAAGTGATGACACCGGCGCCTTCGCTGACCATGACCAGGAAACAAAGCACCAGTGACGCGGACATAAGACCCGTTGAAACGACCTGGGCAGCCAGCAAACGGCCCAGGTAAATTGCCCGGCGCTTGACGGGCCTGGTCCACATGAAGACGAGCGTCCCGCTGTTGATCTGCTCACTGATGGCGGGAATACCCACGGCCATCGCCATGACCGGAATCAGAAAGCGGATATAGATTTTGAAACTAAGCCCGGACAGCTGCGCTTGGGCGGAAAAAGACTCGCTCGGGATCCAAATCCGGATCGCCAGGACCACCAATACCGGCAACAGGTTGATCATCGCGAGTGAAAGCAACCATTTCCGCCGTGCCATTTCACGTCCTGAGAACCAGGCGATCCACAGGATGGTGGAAAGAGTCGGTCGGGGCGAAGGATCGCCGACGGAAACGGGGCCGGTATCGATGACTTTGGTTTCGTTCATATCGCTCACCGTTCCGTCAGATACTGGAACACGGCCTCGAGGCTGTCGTCCAGGGTAAGGATTTCGTCCACCGTCAGGTCGTTCTCCAGGATCCATCCCGGCAGGGCTCGGTAGAACCCCAGGGCGTGGTCGGTGCGCACGATGACCCGATCGCCGTCCGGCAGGCTCTCCAGGTCCACTCCCACCACATGTTCGCGCCCGACAAGAAACCCGGCCAGACCGCGACAATCTGCGGAGACCAGGGCAACTGTAGTGGGGTGTTCAGGAATCTTGTCCCGAATCTCGGTCACGCTGCCTTCGGCCAGCACCTTGCCCCGGTCGATCAGGATGATCTGATGGGTCATGCTTTCCACTTCGGGCAGAATGTGGCTCGACACCAGCACCGTGCGACCCGACTCCCCCAGTTCGCGAACCAGGTCGATCGACTGCTTGCGCGAGACCGGATCCATACCGTTCAAAGGTTCGTCCAGGAAAATGACGTCCGGATCATGAGCAAGGGCCTGGGCCAGTTTGATCTTCTGGCGCATGCCCTTGGAGTAGCCATCCAACCGTCGGCCGGCGGCGTCGGTCAGTTCGAAACGATCCAACCAGTAGTCGGTCCGGGTTTTCACTTCGGACTTGTCGAAACCCATCAGCCCGATCATCAGGGACAAAAATTCCCGGCCGGTCATCCATCCGGGCAGCGCGTCGCTTTCGGGACAAAATCCGACCCGGCGATACCAGCCGACATCCTGGCGGAGTTTGCGGCCAAAGACCCGGACCGAACCATGGCTGGGTTCGATAAGACCCGCCAACATCTTGAAAAGGGTGGATTTTCCGGCTCCATTGGCACCGAGCAAACCGACCACGCCCGTGCCTACGCTGAGGGTGCAGTTGTTCACCGCGATGACTTCACCGAACCACTTGCCCACCCGGTCGGCGCTGATCCTGGCAGCTTCGCTGCCCACACCCGCCCCCATCATGAGACCACCTCCACCGGGCGAATCCGGCTGCGCAGAACCATGATGGCCGCGACCGTCCACCCGACCACGATCAGGAGACTGATCCAGGGATTGAGGTCCAGCCGAGGGGACCCGCCGAACAGAAGTGACCCTGCATTGTGGTAATTGCCCAGGAAGTTCACCGCCTGGAACGAACCCTTGCCCAGACCCTCGGCGATGGCGCCGACCGTCTCGGTACCCGACACCATGATGGTCCACCATACCATGACGAAGATCGAACGGGTTCCCAGGGAAGACATCGCCAACAACACAAGACTGAGGCTTCCGCCGGTCAACAGGCAATAGGCGGTAACCCGCAGTGGTGTCAGCAGAAGCAGATCGAGACCCGTGGCTTCGGGGGCAATCACGTAGGAAAAGAGACACAGGACATAAGCCGGTAAAAGAGTGATCAGGCAATAGTAGAAAATAACTACCAGGGCCTTGCCCCCGATGTAGGAATTCAGGTCCAAGGGCCGGGAAAAATAGAGAGACAACCCGTTATCCCGGCGATCGGTGGCTATCAGGCCCGCCCCTACTATGGCCAGAAAAACGAACACGAAGAACCGCTGGCCCTCGATGAAGGTCAGAAAACCCTCCGGTTCGATGCTGCTCCAGCCCCCGCCGAGCAGATCCACGATATCACCTGCCTTGAGCTTGAAGTAGATGATGCCGCCCTTGACGATGGCAGGAATAAATCCAAACAGAAGCAGGACAAGCAGCCAGCGCCTCTTGATGGGCTCGGCAATTCCCCGTTTTGCGATAACCCACCACGCGGGCCAGGCCCGGTTACCGGATGGTTCCCAATGTGTATATCCCCGATCGTATACTGGCATGCGTCAGGCCTCCACCATGCGATAGAATTCGTCGGCCAGGGAGACCGGTCGGCGCCTCAGACGGCGCAGCGCGTAATCGTTCGCGGTGGCCACGCCCAGGATGGCATTGACTCCCGCTGCGGTATCGAAGCCTTGCTCGGCAACCTCCGTCGCCGATTCCCCGGTCAGACGGGCCAGATCCAGGGTCACCAGATGCAGGCGGCCGTCGGCAACCACCTCGGCTCCCATTTCCTTCAGGCCGGCCAGGAATCCCTCTTCGTCCCCGAAGCCCTCCACCTCGAACACCTGGCGGGGTTCGCGCACCTTGGAATCGATCACCTGGCGGGACAACAGTTCTCCGTTCCTGAGCACGAGGATCTCCTTGCACACCGCCTCGACGTCGGCCAAAAGATGGGTCGACAGGATCACACCCATATCCTTGTTCCAGGCCAGATCACGGATCAGTTCCAGAATGGAAATCCGCCCGCGCGGATCAAGCCCACTGGTGGGTTCATCCAGGAAAAGCCATTCGGGATCGTGGACCAGGCTCTGGGCCAGTTTCAGCCGTTGTTTCATGCCTTGGCTGTAGTCGTCGCATTTGCGGTAGCGCTCGTCGGCCAAGCCCACGTAATGCAGGACCTCGTGGGCCCGCTGCATGGCATCCCGCGCCGGCATACCTGACAGTTCACCCAGATAGGCCACCAGTCCGACACCGCTCATGCCGGGAATGATGCCGCCCCGCTCGGGCATCCAACCCAGACCGGATCGCGCCAGACGCGCCTGGGCAGCCATGTCATAACCCATGACCTTGACCTGCCCCGATTTGAGGGGCACCTGGCCCAGCAGACAGCGCAGAAGCGTGGTCTTGCCCGAACCGTTTGGCCCCAGCAGGCCGACGGCCCCTTTTTCCAGGGTGAAATCCACGCCCTTGAGCACGGGATCCTTCAGGTAGGCGAAAGTGAGGTTCGCCACCGTAAGGGTGAAATCCCGGCCGGTTTTGCTACGGTTGACTTTGATGGCCGACCCTTCCATTATCGAAAAGAGAGCAGGATTCGCACTTAACGAACCTAGCTGGAGATTGTTTCAGGTAGCCCCGAAAATGGGAATCGTTTTCTTGTCCGGGACCAACCCGGAACCAATTCCCCGAGGAGAACAAGATGTCCAACTCGATGTCCAGAAATTGGATCCAGACCGCCGAATCGGTCACCGCCGGCCACGCCGACAAGATCTGTGACCTCATCGCCGACGACATCCTCGACGCCATCCTGACCGAAGACCGCTACGCCCGGGTTTCCTGCGAAGTCATGGTCACCACCGGCATGGTCATCGTCACGGGACAGATCACCACCAAGGCCTATCTGGACATCACCGGCACGGTGCGGGAAACCATCCGCAAGGTGGGCTACAACGATCCGACGACCGGCTTCGACCACAACAGCTGCGCGGTGCTGGTCATGCTCGAGGAGCAGTCCGGCGACGTGGCTCTCGGCGTCGACCGCAAGGGTGCCGGCGACCAGGGCGTCTGCGTGGGTTACGCCACCGATGAAGGTGGCAAACTGCCCATCGACACCCACTATATGCCCATCCCGGCCTACCTCGCCAACCGCCTGATGGAAAAACTCTCCGCGGTGCGCGCCGCCGGCAAACTGCCCTACCTCTATCCTGACGGAAAAGGACAGGTTTCGGTTCGGTACAAAAACAATAAACCGGTGGGCCTGGACAACGTCGTCCTGTCCGCCCACCACCACGCCAATGCCGACCTCGGACAGATGCGCAAGGATCTGCGGCGTCTGGTGATCAATCCCGTTTTGAAACCCACCGGCCTGCTGAACAAGGAAACCAAGGTGATGATCAACCCCGTGGGCGCCTTCAGCGAGGGCGGGCCAAGGGCTGACGCCGGCCTGACCGGCCGTAAGATCACCGTCGATTCCTATGGACCAGCCTGTGGGCACGGTGGCAGCGCCTTTAGCGGCAAGGATCCCACAAAGCCCGACCGCAGCGGTAGTTACGGCGCCCGCTGGGCCGCCAAGAACGTGGTCGCGGCCGGTTTGGCCAAACGCTGCGCCATCGAAGTGAGTTACGTCATCGGGATGCCCCATCCCATGTCGATCTCGGTCGACACCTTCGGCACCGGCAAGCTGCCTGACCATAAACTGGCCGATGTCGTGGCCGCCGAATTCGATCTGTCCCCCGCGGGCATCATTGAAAGCCTCGACCTGCGGCGGCCGATCTACGCCGACACCGCGGTCTTCGGCCACTTTGGCCGTCCGGACAAGGATTTCACCTGGGAAGCCCTCGACAAGGTGGCTGATCTGAAGAAGCATCTCCCCCGCGCGCGCAAGGGAGGCAAATGATGGCCGCCAGGAAGAAGGAGCCGGGTTTCGCCACTCTTTGCATCCACGGCAAGAAGCACCTGGACAAACATGAGGGTGAAAAACCCATCCGGGCCATCAGTACGCCCATCTTTCAGAGCTCGACCTTCGCCTTCGAAAACGCCGAACACGGCGCGGCGGTGTTCAGGGGGGAAGATGCCAGCTACGTCTACACGCGGTTGGGCAACCCGACCCAGACGGCCCTGGAAATCGAGATGGCCTACCTGGAAAAAGGCGAGGCCGCCCTGGCCCTGGCCAGCGGAATGGCGGCGGCGACGACCGCAGTGCTGAACTGCTGCCAGGTGGGCGATCACATCGTGTCCGGCGACACCTTGTACGGCGGCACGCACCAGCTTTTTACGCAGACGCTTCCGCGCATGGGCATCACCGTCACCGAGGTCCCGGCCAACGATCCGGCCAACTTTGCCAAGGCCATCAAGAAAAACACCAAACTGATCTACCTGGAAACTCCCGCCAACCCGACGCTGGTTTTGACCGACATCAAGGCCGTGGTTAAAATCGCCAGAGCCAAAGGCATCCCGGTGCTGGTGGACAACACCTTCTGCACCCCGTACCTGCAAAATCCCCTCGAAATGGGCGCGGACATCGTCCTGCATTCGGCGACCAAATACATCGGGGGGCACGGCGACACGGTGGCCGGCATCCTGGTGGGCAAAGCGGATTGGATCATGCAGGCGCGGATGGAAATCCTGCGCGATGTGGGCGGCTGCATCTCGCCCTTCAACGCCTGGCTGTTGCTGCGGGGTTTGAAAACCCTGCCCGTGCGCATGGACCGGCACATGGCCAACGCCATGGAGGTGGCGCAGTTCCTCAGTTACCACCCCAAGGTGGACAAGGTTATTTTTCCCGGCCTGAAGACCCATCCCCAGCATCAACTGGCCGCGAGCCAGCAGCGGGGATTCGGCGGCATGATCAGCTTCATGGTCAGCGGCGGACGGGAAGGCGGACGCGTGGTCATGGACAACGTCAAGCTGTGCACGCTGGCGGTGAGCCTGGGCGACGTGGACACCCTGATCGAACACCCGGCGACCATGACCCACTCCACCTACAACGAGGAAGAGCTCCTCACCGTGGGCATCGATCCGGCCATGGTGCGCATTTCGGTGGGCCTGGAAAACGTCGAGGACATCATTGCTGATCTGCGTCAGGCCCTGGCTCTGATTTAACGACATCAGGAGCGACGCCCATCTCGGCCAGCAGGCGTTCGGCGCCCCCGATTTTCCAGGTCACCCACAGCACGTAGCGGATATCGACCCCGATGGACCGGCTGTAGCTGTGGTCCCAGGCGAAGTCGTTGATGGTCGCCTCCCAGGATCGGTCGAAGTTCAACCCGACAATCTCTCCCGTGGCGTTGAACACGGGGCTGCCCGAGTTGCCACCCGTGGTGTCGGTGCTGTACAGGATGTTGACCGGCACCCCTCCCAGGTCATCGCTGGCGAAAGTTCCGAAATCCTCCGCCGCTATCAGTTCCTTCATGAGTTCCGGCACCGCGAAGGGAGCGACTCCCGTATCCTTTTCCATGATTCCCCGCACCGATGTCAGGGGAGTTTTCCACACGGCGTCCTGCGGTGAATATCCCTCGATCGAGCCATATGTAAAACGCAGGGTGCCGTTGGCGTCGGGAACGAAATCGGTTCCGAGGAATTCCTGGCGGACATCCACCAGGGCCGCCTGCAACTGATCCAGTTCACCCTTGCGGCTCTTGTCCTCTTCGCGCTCGCTGACCCAGGGGCCGTAGAGAGCGGCCGCCAGTTCAAGGAAGGGATCCTGGAGTTCCTCCAACTCGGTGGGCGACATTTCCATGGCCTTCAGCAAGTACTCCTGCTGCATCAGATCAGTGTCGGCGAACATCCCGCCCAGATAATTTCCCGCCGCCTCGACCCCGTCCAGGCCGGTCAAGCCATCCAGCACCTCCATGTCGGCCCATTCTTCCAGGTCGCCGGCCCTCAACAGCAGGTCGGTCATGATCAGGCGATCCGCCTCGGCGTCGAAGTTGTCGGCAATGACCTTCAGCCTGTTGATGGTCTGGTCGATGTTGCGATCCATGTACGCCCGTTCCCTCTCCATCTCGGGCTTGCCTTTTTCCTGGGCGTTTTCCCATACGGTCAGGGCAGCGCTCATGATCCGGGGGCTGCGCAGCATGTACCTGAGCCACAGCTCTGACGGGATGTCCGCCGACCTTTCCCGGTAGTATTCGTCGAGGCTGGCCAGAACTTCGCCGTATCGTTCCCGGCGGTCCGGGTCCGCTTCGATGAACTCCTGCAGCCGCCCCTCTTCCGCCCGCTTTTTGGCCAACAGGTCCAGGCGATCGACTCCCTGCAGTTTGCCCCGGTAGTTTTTGAAGGTGTTGTGCAGACCCTTGACCCGGGCTGCCAGCGCCAGTTGACGGTCGCGGTCCCCCGGGGCGAGGTTTTCGAGATGGTCGATCTGCCAACCGTACCAGTCCACGGTGAACGGCATGTAGGTACCCGTCAGGTACTCCAGGAAAGCCGCCGTGCGGTGACGGTAGGTGCTTCCCGGATAACCGAAGATGAAGACGAAATCCCCATCATCAACTCCCGCGCCCGACACCTTGAGCACGACTTCCGGCCGGTAGGGCACATTGTCGGCGGAATATTCCGCGGGCTCGCCGTCGGGTCCCACATAGGCCCTCATGAAAGAAAAATCCCCCGAATGCCGGGGCCATATCCAGTTGTCCGTTTCGCCGCCGAAATTACCTATCGCCTTGGGTGGCGCGTAGACCAGCCGCACGTCTTTCAGATACGTATAGATGAACAGCACGTAACTCTTGCCGATGAACATCTCGTTCACTTCGGCCCGCTTGCCGGGCCTCTTCTTTTCCTCGGCCAAGCTGATTTCCTTCATCTTCTTTTCGATGGCCTGAGTCCGCTCGAGGGGCGTCATTTTCGCCGTGACAGCGCCCAGCACCTCGGCGGACACATCACGGTAGCTCTCGGTGATGCGCACGGTGTAACCCAGGGCGGGAAATTCATCCGCGCCGGTCCTGGCCGAGAATCCTTCCGCCAGATAGTCGTGTCCGGCCGTGCTGGCATCGCTGATGGCCCGGAAGGCGCAGTGGTGATTGGTCAGGATCAGACCCTGGTCCGAAACGAAGGATCCCGTGCACCCCCCCATCTTGCAGATCCCGTCGACAAGCCCCAGGCCGTCGGGGTTGTAGATGGCCACCGGTTCGATTTCCAGACCGGCGGCCTCCAGGTCAAGCGTCCCCAGTTCATTCATGGGGTACATGCCTTCTTCAGCGCTTGCGCCGGCTCCGATGATCAGGATCAGAACAAAAGCCGCGAGTGTGGGGTTCATCCGTTTGAGCATGATCACTTTTTTCTCCTGAGATCGGATTTGACGGTGCGAAAGAAGTCGAGTGCCTGAGGATTGGCCAAGGCGTCCACGTTGTCAACCGGACGGTCGTGCAGAATGTTCCGCACAGCGAGTTCGACAATTTTGCCGATGATGGTCCGCGGGATATCCGGCGCCTGCCGTTGTCATCGTTCCGGAATGCCATCGGCATTGAGGAGAGGGGAACCAGGCACACCAGCAGATTAGTCCGGTTTTGGCACCCGCCAGGGCAAAATTTTACAATCTCCTCTGAACAATCTCCCGCTCACACCGTATGATGCGGACATCATGACCAGAATTCGCTACTTCCTGGAGCGCACCTTCACCCTGCGCGAAAACGAAACCACCCTGGTTCTCCTGTCAGGGCTGCTTTTCTATTCCCTGATGACCAGCTACAACATCCTCAAGCCTATCCGGGATACCATGGGGCTGGCCGGAGGCGTGCGGGATCTGGAGAACCTCTTTCTTTTCACCCTCGGCGTCATGGCCCTTTTGACCCCGGTTTTCGGTTATCTGGTACGACGTTTCCGACGGGAAAAATTCATTCCCATCGTTTACCGTTTCTTTGCCTTGAATCTGCTGGTCTTTTTCCTGGTCATGCGCCAGAGCGATGACGAGATGATCGTGCTCGGACGCGTCTTTTTTGTGTGGGTCAGCGTCTTTAACCTGTTTGTCCTGTCCCTGTTCTGGGCCTTCATGGCCGATGGTTTCGGTTACAGCCGCAGCAAGCGGGTTTTCGGCATCATCGCCATCGGCGGCACTTTGGGTTCATTGCTCGGCGCCGCGGTCACCCGCCTGTTCATCGGATGGCTTGGAGAGGCCAACCTCATCCTGATATCGATCCTGTTTCTGGAAGGATCCGTCTGGCTAGTCAAATATCTGTCGCCACGGTTTCGCGCCGCGGGATTCCACGACGAAGGAATCCACGACAAGCCCGTTGCCAAAACCAGGGGGGACGGCCCCCTGGCCGGCGTTTCCCTGATGTTCCGATCGTCATTTCTGGGCGGCATCGGCAGCTACGTGTTTCTCTACACCTTTATCGGAACCCTGCTGTACTTCCTGCGCTCGGACGTGGTTGACACCCTGGTTCCGACTCGTGACGCCCGCACAATCCTGTTCGCGGACATCTACTTCTGGACCCAGGCGCTGACTCTTTTCGGCCAGCTGTTCGTGACCGGCCGATTCCTGAAGCGGTTCGGCGCCGGGGCCGCCCTGGTGTTCCTGCCGGTGGCCATGGCCATCGGCGCGATCATCCTGGGCACGACCCCCACCCTGGGCGTCCTGGTGGTCTTCGAGGTCACCCGGCGAGCCGGCAACTACGCCCTGGTCAAACCGGCCCGCGAGACCCTGTTCACCCTGGTGGACCGCAACGTGCGCTACAAGGCCAAGAACTTCATCGACACCTTCGTCTACCGGGGCGGCGACGCCCTGGGCGCGCTGGGCTTCAAGTTGATTGGAATTCTGGGGATAGGGATGGTGGGCACCGCCCTGATCACGGTGCCCCTGTCGCTGACCTGGGCCGGAGTGGGATTTTTTCTGGGCCGCCGCCAAAAGAGGATGGCGGCCGAAAACCACGACTGATCAGCCGGTGACCGGCTCCCTGCCGATGGGCATGGTCATGCAACGGCAGCCCCCGCCGCCACGGGCCAGTTCGGAACCATCGATGGTAACCACGCAACGTCCCAGCTTGTCGAGATCCGCCTTGCCCGCGATGACATCCCGCGCCGAAACAACCTCGAACCCGGCACTATCCAGTTCGGCGATGGTATTCTCGTTGCGGCCGTAACCGATGACCTGTCCGGGGGCCAGGGCGAAGAAATTGGCGCCGCTGTGCCACTGTTCCCGCTCCTGGAGCCAGCGATCGGTGCGGCCTCCGCAGAACAGGGGTTCCAACTCCATCCCCAGCTTGCCCAGGGCGGAGATCAGGTCGTCCTCTTCCCGGATGGCGACCACCTTCCCGTTTTCGATGTGGATGTGAACCGTGTCGAAACGATGGGTCTGCATAATCACCGGTTCGTACACCATGCAATGGTTTCGGTCCAGGAAGGTGAAAACCATATCCAGGTGAATGAACGACTCCGGTGACCGGGGCAATTCCTGCACCACGATATGCTGGTTCCTGCCGAGCTCCTTGAAGCGCTCGATCAGGAAATCCACCGCCGAACGCGAAGTACGTTCACCCGTGCCGATGACCAGGATCTCCGGGGAGGCCACCTGAACATCACCGCCTTCGATTGACAAACCAGGATCCCCGCCGCCCAGGTTGGCAGGGTTCACGGTGCGGGCGTTTAACAGGGGATGGAAATCGAATATGGCCTCAAGAATGCAGGCCTCACGGCCCCGAACCCGGTTGGCCATGCGCGCGATGAGGACCTTGTCCCAAACGGCAACCCCCGCGTCACGCGTGAAAAAGAAGTTATGCAGCGGCGGCAGGGAATAACGATCCCGGCTCAGGAAGCGGGACAGGTTGTCCTTCACCAGGGCCACCCCTTCGATCAGGACCCGGGACAGTTCCACCGAGTCCAGAAGCAAAAGGTTGTCGGCGATGTCGGGAACATCTTCGGCTTCGCAGATCCGGCGCACCAATCCGGAGCGCACCCGTGTGTTTTCCAGGATTTCCGCGAGCAGATCCCTGATCTGGAACACCCGGCTACGCTTCTCGAGCACCCCCTGGAGCTGCTGGTATTCCTCTTTGGCCACCGAAAGGTTAAGGATATCGCTGTAAAGTGCCCTCTCGGCGGTTTCCGGGGTCATATTGGCCACTTCCTGCCCCGGGCTATGAAGGATCACACCGGTCAGCCGACCGATCTCCGACTCCACGCTGATATCAAACTTTTCGGTCATGTCAGCTCCGATACTTAATAATCCCACTGCGAAGGTCGTTCCCCCAATCCCGACCAAGGGTATATCCAGGGGAACCGAAGGGCAACTTCCCCGGATTCCGGCCCAAAAATCCGCCGATTCGGTACTCAAGTCCAAGACCCTTGGGTCGATGAAGTTAGGGTACTGGTCATCCCGAAAGGACGGACATGGAAGACTATCGCCACAGACCGCGAAAAAACACCCCTCACCTGGTCAAGGTCATCAACGAAGATACCGGGGAAACGATGGGGCGCGTTGTCGATATTACCGCCGACGGCATGATGTTGGTCACCAAAGACAAGATCGTGAAAAGCAAGGTATACAATTTCCGTATCATCCTACCGGTCATGGTCCATCACCGTTCCGATGTCTGCCTCGAAGCCAAATCCGTCTGGATTACCCCGGACAGCAACTCGGAGTATAGCAAGTGCGGATTCAAGTTCATCAACCTGCCCGGCGAAGAGGGTTTCCTCCTCGAAGACGTGATGCACAAACTGAACCTGGTTGGTTGACCGGACGCCGG
>JAGLCY010000121.1 GCA_023270185.1 Candidatus Krumholzibacteriia bacterium
AAACCCATCGCCACATGGCCCTGATTCTGGTTGAATAATTTCAACGCCCCCCGGGTACCCAATATATTCGGCGCAATTCGGCAGCCTTTCCCAAGGAGAAAGCGATGGATTTCAACCCCGTGCTGATCTGGTTCCTGGCCGGACTGGCCCTGATAATTTTCGAGTTCACCCTACCCGGCGTGATTCTCGTGTTCTTCGGCATCGGCGCCTGGATCACCGCCCTGACCACCTGGATGGGCCTGACAAACGGTTGGACTTCCCAGCTTCTGGTTTTTGCCGTCAGTTCCGTGCTGATGCTCGTCTTTTTGCGGCGCTGGTTCCGCGCCCGGTTTTTCGGCCATTCGAGCGAGGTCCAGGACCCTCTGGAAAACCTGGACGAATTCAGGAACCAGGTCGTGATCGTGACCGAAGACATCGACCCCGAAAGCGGCGGCAAGGTTGAGTTCAAGGGCGCCGACTGGAGCGCCCGTTGCGACACCGCTCTTTCGGTCGGCTCCAGGGCCGTCATCCAGTCCGTGGATGGCATCACCCTGCTGGTTCGTCCCGAGAAGTAGAAGACCGGATCAACTCCGGAATCGAGAATAAATAAGAGGAGGATTGTCATGGAAATCGGACCGATCATTGCTGCTGGAATCGCCGTCCTGGTCATCATCACGTTGATCAACACGGCGCGCATCGTGCCGCAGAAAAAAGCCTTCATCGTCGAACGGCTGGGTAAGTATTCCCGGACCCTGAGCGCCGGGTTCCACATCCTGACGCCCTTCATGGACCGGGTGGCCTACAAGCACTCGTTGAAGGAAGTCGCGGTCGATGTCCCACCCCAGATGTGTATCACGAGGGACAACATCGCCGTGGAAGTGGACGGGGTGTTGTACCTGCAGGTCGTGGATGCCATCAAGGCGAGCTACGGCATCGAAAACTTCCTCTTCGCCTCGACACAGCTTTCGCAGACCACCATGCGTTCGGAAATCGGCAAGCTCGAACTGGACCGCACCTTCGAGGAACGCGATGCCATCAACCACGCCATCATCGCGGCGGTTGACAAGGCCTCCGACCCCTGGGGCGTAAAGATCACGCGTTACGAGATCAAGAACATCCACCCGCCCCAGACCGTACGCGACGCCCTGGAGAAACAGATGCGTGCCGAGCGCCAGAAACGAGCCACGATCGCCGAATCCGAAGGTGAACGTCAGGCCAAGATCAACGTGGCCGAGGGTACCAAGCAGGAGGCCATCAAGAACTCCGAGGGCGAGAAGATGAAACGCATCAACGAGGCCGAGGGCCGCGCCCAGGAGATCGAACTGGTGGCCGCCGCCACGGCCGAGGGAATCCGCAAGATCGCTGAAGCCATCGAGCAACCCGGCGGCTCCGACGCGGTGAATCTGCGGGTGGCCGAGCAGTACATCAAGGAATTCGGTAACCTGGCCAAGGAAGGCAATACTCTGATCATCCCGTCGAACCTGAGTGAAGTCGGCGGCATGGTGGCCGCGGCCACGAGTTTGATCAAGAAGACCTGATCGTAGCTCTAAAGTCCGGCGGCATCGCGCAGTTCGTCCGCCGAAACTCCTGAGAACCCGCCGAATTCGGCGGGTTCTCTTTGTGTGATCTGTTCCGGAATGTTTTCCACCAACCTGCCCCAGGCGGGTTCGTCCAGATCTTCGATGAACGCCGCGAAATCATCCGCATCATCATTCGGGGAAAGGTAAGCCCGGTACATCCCGACCATGGCCTGAAGCATGGGTAGGTAGGGTTGGATATCCGTGGTCGTGGACAGGGCTTCGCTGTCGATCCAGGCGATCGGCACCCGGGCGATGGAATCGTATCGCCGCAAGCGGATCTTGATCAGCAGTTCAATATCGAAGGCGAATTTCTTTTCCAGCAGATCGTCGGCGATTGCACGAACGGCCGAGGCCTCGAATCCCTTGAACCCGCACTGGGTGTCAACCACGTCGGGCAATAGGTCGATGATCCTTTTCCACAGGTAGATGAACAGCTTCCCCCGGGTGTTCCGCACGCCCTTCTTGATGACCACTGAAAGCGGTTCCCTGCGGGATCCGATGGCCGCGTCGAACCCCCGGGCCAGGATCTGCTCCATCAGCAGGCCCGTCTGTCCCAGGTGGGTGGACAGGTCCGCGTCGGTGAAAACAATGACATGGTTTTCCCTTTGGGTTTGCGCCGCGCTCCACATGCCCAGGGCGATGGATCCGCCTTTGCGACTGTCGTCGGGTGTTTTCAGGGGAGCGGTCACGGGATCGCCGGCGGCGATGGCGTCAGCCAGGAAAAGCACGCTTACTCTGTCGGACCAGTTTTTTTCCTCCACGATATCCTGCGCGATCCGTCCGCTGCCTTCGGGACAGCCGTCATCGACGACGATCATGTCCCAGGTCAGATCATCCCTTCCGCTGAACAACCATTCCAACTGATTCACTTTTCGGACCAGGAAATCCTCACCCCCGGCGACCTGGTCAGGTGGCAGGATACGCTGATGTTCCTTATAGACCGCGAACACCACCGACAGGTGGGCAGGCCCTTTCAGGTTTTGCAAAACGCGCCTGGAAACGGCCATCTTTGCCGCAACGTGAAGTAGGAGGGGTATTTCGTCGGCGGTAGTGATCAGGGCGGATTCCAGCTGCCGAAGTTGGTCTTGATCCGCACCGCTTTCCAGAAGGGCGTCGGCCACCTCATGGGTGCGGTTCAGGTGGACCGGGTCGGTTAGGTCGAGGTCGGCCGGGTCGTTCCTGGTCAAGTCGCGGGCAAGGATCATCAAGTCGGTGGGCATCGGGATTTCCGCCTTGGTTGGGGATGGCTGAATGCATCCTATCTTTTCCATCATTCCGGGGCAACCCGACGTTTGATCGTCAGGCGCGATGGTTCAGCCACCGATATTTCGGCGCCGATTCCCGCACTTTCAACCCACGTTCATGCCACAGCCGGTGGCAGGAAGCGCAGAGGGTCATCAGGTTTTCCGTGGTATTGCTTCCGCCTTGGTGGCGCGGTTTTATGTGATGGACTTCCAAAAACCGAGTTCGCCCGCAGCCCGGGGCTTGGCAGCGGTGTTGGTCTCTTGCGAGCACCTCCCTTCGGGTTCGCGGCGGGA
>JAGLCY010000122.1 GCA_023270185.1 Candidatus Krumholzibacteriia bacterium
TTTTCCGGAATCGTTGCTTCCCGTCTCAGCCTGCAGGCCAACGTGGATCGGAAAACCGTGCCCCGGGGCGAGGCTCTTGGCCTGAAGGTGATACTGATCGCGGACGGTTTTCTCAAAGGATTTTCGGGTTTGGATATTGTGGCTCCCGAAGGAGCCCGTATGCACGACGCTGCGGAAAGTTTCCGGTCGCGTGTCGCCCAGGACCGGATATCCGGCGAGATCACCGTGGAAAAAGTTATCATCCCCAACGAGGATGGACTGATGACCATTTCCCCGTTGGAGCTGTTCTGGTTCGACTCCGGCCGCGGCGAATATCGGGTGGCCCGGACTCCGACCCGCGAAATCGAAGTAACTCCCAGCGATCTGCCTCGGGTCGGGGACGACAGCTCAGGATTCCTGCGCAATGAGATCAGCCGCTTGAGTGAGGATCTGGCTTTCATACACCAGGTTCCCGACCATCTGGGTCGGCGGGCCGGGCCCTGGCTGGGCAGCCTCGGTTGGTGGATCATTTTTCTGCTGCCGGCCGTGCTGCTGGTGGTGCTGAGATTTTATCTGCGGCGATTGTCCGCGGACAGGAGAAATCCCGCCGCGCGGCGTCTGCGTCTTTCCCTGGTCACTGCCCGCGCCGAACTGGCGAAAGCCTCTGGACAAGTGGACACTCCCGAGTGCATGACCAGCCTTGCCCGGAGCATCGCCGGGTTTGTTGCCGATTGCACGGACCGGCCTCTGGCCGCGGTGGGGGCGGTCGAGGTGGTGGAATATTGTGAAGAGGTAGGATTGCCCGAGAACGGTCGCCGTCTGGCCCGGATCATGGATGAGTGCGACTCCGCCCGTTATGGTGGCGCACCGGTTGCAGGCGGGGTTGATCTGGTGTCCGAAGTTGAGACCCTTCTGGAGAAACTGGATGAAACCAGGAAGAAGCGGGCGGAAACCAGGATGTCATCTTCCGGTCCGGTTGCCGGTTTGCTTTCGTTGGTTTTCCTGCTGGCTCTGACCGTTCCCACTGTCATGGCGCAGGAGTCGGATGACGGACGTCGTCCCGGAGCGGATCCTGTCAGGTTGGTGGCCGAGGGAAACCAGTCCTACACCGAAGGGCAGACGGACAAAGCCCTGGAACTCTACCTCGAGGCACAATCCCTGGGTGTCAATGATGCCGTGTTGCACTTCAACATCGGTAATACGTACGCCCGTCGGGGTGAGCTCGGTCAGGCGGTGGCATCCTACCTGCGGGCCCGTCGTCTCGCGCCCCGGGATCAGGACACCCAGACCAACCTGACCTGGGTCCGGCAGCATATCAAGGACCTCGAACTCACCGACCAGAAGTTGCCGCTGTTCATTGCCCAGGCCGCCGCGGTGATCGCGGCCTTGACCTTGGATCAATGGGGTTGGGTGTTGCTCCTGTCGACCTGGTTCACCGCTGCCCTTGTTGCCTGGGCCTGGTACCGTGAGGACTTCGGAACGCATTTGAGGCGGGCGTTGCTGGTTTCTGCGGCATGCCTGCTGGTGGTGGCAACTGTGACGATCGGTCGCTGGTTCCATGAAGAAGTGCGGAACGAGGCAGTGGTGATCGTCGAGATGGCCGAAGTCAAGTCGGGGCCCGCGGACAACTTTCCGGTTCTGTTCCAGGTCCATGATGGCCTGACGGTCAACATCGAGGGAGAACGGGAAGGCTGGGTCAGGATCGGCCTGGGTGGCGAATGGGTGGGCTGGCTAACCTCGGGCAGCGTAACTTCGGTGCGGCCGGATCCGGATCAATTGTCCGGCCGGTAGACCGCCGTGGTGGTGGGGGTTTCACAGACGGTCACATCCGCCAGCAGGGGGAGTTGCTTTTTCAATCGGTCGAATATCCAGCGGGCCATCACTTCAGCTGTCGGATTATCCAACCCCTCTATTTCATTGAGACAATGATGGTCCAGTTCCGAGTAGACCGGAGCGAAGATCCGCGTGATCTCACCATAATCCTGCACCCAGCCCAGTTTGGGGTCGAGGGCCCCTTCCAACCCCAGCACGATGATGTACGTGTGGCCGTGCATACGACCGCATTTGTGCCCAACAGGGACTTCCGGTAGCCAATGGGCGGCATCCAGGGTAAAGGATTTGGTGATTCTACAGCTCATGTTACCCCTGTGTTCGTGGCTTTCCGAGGGACAGTCCTGTTCCGGATTCGCAAAATTACCGCCTGAAGGAGACAAATGCAACCGAACGGCGGGCCTGGTGTGCAATGCCGAAAAATCCCCCATGGCGAAATAATGATAAACAAGGGGTGGAAAAGTGCCGATTTCCACCGGGAAGGCTGAATACTGTCGCATTTCCAACGAGTGAGGAAACCCTTGGCTACACAGACGGATGATCTCCAGGTTGTCGACGAAGTGATCGCAAACCTCGAACCGGCGACTGATAAAGCGGAATTTATAGTGCCTGAGCCGGAGACATCTCCTTTGGCAGGGGATGACCTGCCTTTGGAAATGATATCCCTGCTGCGGGCGGGGATCAGCCAAATGTCCACCATGGACAAGGTCAGGGAGTTTCCTGAATTTTTCCTTCGCCTGGCCCAAAGCACGGGACTGCGCCTCGTTCTTCTCAAAAGATGGACCAGCGGGCTTCAGGTTTTCATGGAGGAAAACATCCAGTTGCCCGCCGAAGCCAAAAAGAAAAGGCGGGATGGGAAAGCTCCCATCCCCACCACGGACACAGATATATTCCAGGCCATCACCGAAGACGCCACGGTATATGCCGGACCGGTGCCGGTGAAACATTTCCCCCTGGACCTCACTCTCATGCTCGGTCGGGGAAGCAGGGACAGGCAGATCATCATCCTGCCCCTGCCTTCACAGAACCATTGGAATACGTTCCTGTACCTTGATGCGGACAAGTCCACAGAGAACTCCCTGGCGGTGGCTGAAATTCTGGCTCACTACGCATTGTCAAGGATGTGTCTTCTCAACAAGGGCGCCAGGAACAGCAAGGGTAAGGTTGCCGGAATCCTCAAAGCGGAGATGCACCGGCGCAAGACTAGCCCGGACAGCGATGCTGATCTTCCCGAGGTTCCGGTCATGGAGGAGGCGGTTCCGGCGACGGCGGACGCCGCACCGGAAATCCCCGCCAGCGATGGAGCAACCGCCGGCAGCCTGACTCCGGAAGCCATCCTGCGTCACAGTGGGGAATTGCCTGCTTTGCCCAAGGCCGCGTGCCACATCATGGCTGTCATCGAGGACCCGGGAACCACGGCAACCAAACTGGAACATGCCCTGGCGATGGACCAGGCGTTGACGGCAAAGGTTCTGCGGATAGCCAACAGTCCTTTTTACGGCGCGGTCCGGGAAATCACGACCGTGAGTGAGGCCATCGTCCGATTGGGGTTCGTGGCCATCAGGAACTGGACCCTGGTCACGGCTGCCCGATCCGTATTCCTGTCTCCGGGTGCGGGTATGCTCTACCAGAAGATCTGGCGCCAGTCGGTCATGTCGGCCATGGCGGGGCAATTGGTTGGCCAGGCCATCGGAGGCTGCAACCCCGACAGCGTTTTTATCGGTGGACTGATGCAGAACATCGGCCAGCTCGTCCTGGCTCGCAGTCATCCGGAATTATTCCAGGAGATCCTTAACGAATCCGTTGAACGTGGTCTGCCATACCATGTTGTGGAGCGAGGGCGCCTCGGTTTCGATCACGGTGAACTCGGGGCCATGTTGATCAAGGAATGGAATCTCAGCCAGGACCTGGAAGAGGCGGTTCGTTGGCACCACCGGTTCTCCGATGAGGAAGCCAAGAGCGACCGGATCGCAGCCATGATCGCCCTGGGTGAGGAGATCGCCCTTTGCAGCAGTGGTCTTGAAGAGAACCAGGAATGCGATGTGCCGGACACGGTGGACCAGGATCCGGGCGACGAAGAGCTCTTCAGTGATGCCGCCAAGTTCCTGGGGGTCACGTCCGAAGCCTTGGCAGAATTGAAGGAACGGGCGGTCGAATTGAAGATTGATCCCCATTTCTTCAGCTGACCGGTCAATTCAAGCAAAATCACTCAGCCTCGGGCCTTGTCCTTGTGCCCGGGGTTTTCCTCTTGCGGGGGTTCGAAATGTCGGCGGCAGCGGGCCTCGTAGGTTTCGCTGGCGCCAACGACGATCTGGTCGGTGGCCAGGGTCAACCGCTGGGTGAAGTTGGCGGGCTCCCCGCAGGTCATGCAGATGGCAAGTTGCTTGGTAACATATTCGGCGGTGCACATAAGCTGGGGCATCGGGCCGAAAGGATGGCCCATGTAATCGAGATCGAGCCCCGCGACAATGACACGTTTTCCCTGGTTTCCGAGTTTGTTGACCACATCCACGATTTCATCTGTAAAGAACTGAGCCTCGTCGATGGCCACCATTTCGGTCCGGTCATCCACCAGTTCGAGGATGTCTTTCACGTCGGTCACGGCGATTCCGGGAATGCTCTGCTGGCTGTGGGAAACGATGCTGGTCGCGTCGTAGCGTGAATCGCTGCCGTGCTTGAAGATCTGCACCCGGCGGCGGGCGATCTGCGCCCGACGGATCCGCTTAATCAATTCCTCGCTCTTACCGCTGAACATGGGGCCGCAAATGACCTCGACCCATCCCGATTTACCATTGACGATCTGCATATCACTCCTTAATCCCTTGTGAAACTCCAGATGGGATAATTTATTCTATTACAACGGCACTGCCAAGCAAATGAACACGCCGGAACCAGAAAGGTGATTTCTGCGCCATGTGGACACGTTCCGATTTTCACCAATTGATCGAACCCGCCGCCGTGGGCATGATCCATCTGCATGCGTTACCGGGCAGCCCCCGGTGGGGCGGAAACATGGAAGCGGTTGTTACGGCCGCCCTGGTTGATGCCGAAGCGCTGGTGGGAGGCGGTTTGAACGCGGTCATGATCGAAAACTACCATGACATCCCATTTTTTTCGGGGAGGGTGCCCGCCGAAACCGTGGCGGCGATGACCGTTCTGGTCCAGGCGGTCTCGACTGCGTTTCCCGGACTCATGACGGGGGTGAATGTTCTGCGAAATGATGTGGAGTCGGCACTGGGAATCGCCGCAGCCACGGGGGCGCGTTTCGTCAGGGTCAATATCCATACGGGAACTGCAGTTACCGATCAGGGTACCATCGAAGGCCGCGCCTGGAATACCTTGCGCCGGCGCCGCGAGTTGGGCATTGATGTCGGTATACTGGCTGATGTCCGGGTCAAACACTCACGACCCCTGGTGGAAAGGCCGTTGGTCGAAGAGGTCCGCGATCTCAGGTTGCGAGGGCTGGCCGACGGGGTCATTGTAACCGGGGTGGCTACCGGAGCGGGGACCGACCCGGCCGAGGTGGCCACGGTTCGTGAAGCTGTTCCGGACTGTCCGGTGCTTGTCGGCAGTGGGGCCACTCCGGCGACGGTGGGCGATTTCCTGCCCCATGCCGACGGCTTCATCGTGGGTTCGTCACTTCAGGAGGCGGCGCCGGGTAACGGCCACGCGCGCGTATCCCGGGCCCGGACTTCGGAATTCGTCAAAGCGCTGAAAGAAGCGGCGCGAAAGGAAGATCGGCGATGAATGTTCTCGTGACCGGCGGCGCGGGTTTTATCGGGTCGAACTACGTCCGGCTTCTGCTGGCGGAATCCGAAGACCGGGTGATCAACCTGGACCTGCTGACCTATGCGGGCAACCTGGCCAATCTGGCCGGGTATGAAGACGACCCGCGCTATCGTTTCGTGCGGGGCGACATCCGTAACCGGGATCTTGTACGAAGGATTCTGGCCGAAGAAAGAATTGACGCCGTGGTCCACTTCGCTGCCGAAAGCCACGTCGACCGGTCTGTCGAAGGCCCGGAAATCTTCATCCTGACAAATGTGTTGGGTACCGAGATTCTTCTGGAGGAATGCCGGACCGCCGGCGTGGATCGTTTCGTCATGGTTTCCACCGACGAGGTCTATGGGTCCCTGGGGGACGAGGGACAATTCGTGGAAAACACGCCTCTGGCTCCCAATTCGCCTTACGCCGCCAGCAAGGCCGGTGCCGATCTGCTGTGCCGATCTTTTTTCAAGACCTTCGATTTTCCGGTTATGATCACGCGCTGCAGCAACAACTACGGACCCTACCAGTTTCCCGAGAAACTGATTCCCCTGATGATCGCCAACGCCCTGGAAGACAGGCCCCTTCCCGTTTACGGTGACGGGCGCAATGTCAGGGACTGGTTGTATGTCGATGACCATTGCCGGGCGGTGGATCTGGTCCTGCGTCGGGGTGTTCCGGGAGACGTTTACAACATCGGGGGCTGCAACGAGATGCGGAACCTGGATCTCGTGAAAATGCTGGTCGACAAACTGGGCAAGAGCCGGGATCTGATCACTTTCGTGAAGGACAGGCCCGGCCACGATCTTCGTTACGCCATTGACGCGGCGAAAATCATGGGGGAACTGGGTTGGAAACCCCAGGTCGATTTCCAGGCCGGTCTGTCCCGGACGGTGGACTGGTATCTCGAACACCGGAC
>JAGLCY010000123.1 GCA_023270185.1 Candidatus Krumholzibacteriia bacterium
GGTGGGAAGTCATGACTTTCGATCTCGCCTGCACACTGCCGGACGGCCGCCGGGTGACCATCGCCGCCGAAGCGGCGGACCGACTGTCCTGCGGTGTCCTGGTGTTGGATTCGGTCCATGTGGGAGACAATCCGGCCGTCACCGAGGTGACCGCGGAGTTGGCCGGCAAACTGGCCGCCAAGTATGGTGGGTTGCTTCCGTCGGAAATTCCCGGTCTTCAGGAGGCGCGCGACCTCTACAAGTCCTTCGGTATGGATCCATCCCGGCATCGGCCCAGCAGCGAGGCCTTGCTGCGCCGCGTGCTCAAGGGAAAGGACCTCTACCGGATCAGCAACGTGGTCGACAGCTGCAACCTGGCCTCCCTTGAATTCCTTCTCCCGGTGGGGATGTACGATCTCGCCAAGGTTACAGGTGACGTCGTGTTGCGCACCGGCCGGGATGGAGAACAATATCCCGGCATTCGAAAGGGTGATGTGCACCTGGCTGGTCGCCTGGGTCTGTTTGATGAGACGGGGCCTTTCGGCTCGCCTACCAGCGATTCCGCCCGGACATGCACTTCCGCCGACACGACAACCCTCTTTGCTGTCATCATGGCCACCGCTTCGACTTCCCCGCTCGAGATGGATAATCATCTCTCCACTTTCAGCAGACATTTCCAGGCCTTCTGCGGCGCCGTCGAGTTATTTCGCACCACTTTATCAGGAGAATCACGATGAAAAGTCTGAGTACCTTAGCAGCCATTCTGGCCGTCTGGACAACCTTGGGAAGTCTGGCTGTCGCGTCGCCGGATTCCATGCCGGAAAACATCAAAGCCCATGCGGTCGCCCTGACGGATCCGGTCCTGGCCGGTCGGGCCAGCGGCACTCCCGAAGCCGAAGCAGCCGCCGACACCCTCGCTGCCTGGATGGAGAGCCTGGGCCTCGAGCCTGCCTTCGACGGATCATGGTTCCAGGAAATCCCTTTATCCGGTCAAGGGTGGGCGGGCGAAGAACTCGGCGGCAAAACAGGGCGCAACGTCGCGGGATTCATGCGTGGAAACGGTAACCTGGCCGGCCGCGTGGTGGTTGTCGGGGCCCACTATGATCACCTGGGCAGGGTGACACCCGCCGATGGTCCCGCACCGCCTCCCGCAAAGGGCGACTACTATCCTGGCGCCAACGACAACGCCTCCGGCGTCTCGGTGGTTTTCGAGCTGATTCGTCTGGCTGGAGAGAACCGGGATGATTCCGGTGACAGACGCAGCGTGATCTTCGTCAATTTCGTGGGCGAGGAAGTCGGTCTGCAGGGGTCGGGGTTCATGGTTTCCCATCTACCGGTGGCGGTCGATAGTGTGGATGCCATGATCAATTTCGACACCGTCGGTCAGTTGACCGGGGACCGATTGTATGTCAGCGGAGTGGGGACCACCCCATCCTTCGCCACCATGGTTTCTGCCGCCAATACGGAAGGGTTGGACCTTTCTCTGGCCCAAGGCGGATGGTCCGGGAGCGACCACATGTCCTTCAACACCAAGGAGATCCCCGTTCTCTTCATCTTCGGCGGCGCCTATCCGGAATACAACAGGCCGGCTGACGATTGGCCCACTCTGGATTTCGAGGTCATGGCCACCGTGGCCGCCTATTCCAGTCGGCTTCTCCGCCTCATCCGTGATCATTCGGAGGAACTGCCTTGGGTCATGGTTTCCGAAAAGAACCTTCGTCAGGGTGAGAGCGAAGGCCAGAACCGCGACACCTGGTTCGGGTCGCTGCCTGATTTCACCGAAGAGATCGTAGGCTACAAACTGGCCGGGGTCTTCGACGGGAGTCCCGCCGCCCAAGCGGGTCTTCAGAAGGGGGATGTCCTGGTAATGCTCGGAGGAGACGCGATCGTGGATCTACCGAGCTTCACCCAGGCCCTCCGATCCCACGCGCCGGGAGACCTGGTCGAAGTCCGGGTTGAGCGTGAAGGGCGGACCCTGAATTTCACGGTGGTCCTGGGGAATCGCGCCGACCGGGAGTGAAGGCAGCCGCGGTCACACCCGCGGTGTCACATGACATTCCGGACAGTCGTACGCCAGGTCGCGCCCGCCTGGTTCGACGTGTACGAAAACCCTGGCCACCCGCACCACATCCTGTTGGACCCGGGCTTCGACGGCGTGGGCGATGTTGTGGGCGGACTCGATGGTATGGTCCGGATGGACCGCGATGCGCATATCCGCCATGAACCATGAACCCCTCTGCCGGACATGCAGGTCAAGCACTTCCTGAACGCAGGTCACCGCTGTGGCGGCGCTTCGTATCTCACTCAAAAGTTCTTCGTCGGGCATCGTGTCCATCAGGGCCATGACGTTTTCCCGCATCAGGTCCCAACCCATCTTGAGGATGAATAGGGAAATGACCAGGGCGCCGACGCTGTCCAGGAAGGGCCAGCCGAGCATGGCTCCGCCTATGCCCGCGGCCGCGGCGAGCGAACTGATGGCGTCCGACCGGTGCATGGCGCCGTTGGCCAGCAGTGCGGGGCTGCCGTGCATCCGTCCGACGAACAGGGTGTAGCGGGCCATGATCTCCTTGATGATCACCGCCACCAACGTGGTCAGAAGAGCCGGCAACTGGGGGTGGAGGTAGGTCCCGCGGATGAGATTCAGGATGGCGTCCCGACCGATCATCACGGCGGTGATAAGCATGAAAAGGGCAACAAGGGTGGCCCCAAGCGTTTCAAAACTGTGATGTCCGTAGGGATGGTTCTTGTCAGGCGGACGGGTGGACGCCTTCAGGGCCAGGAGGATGCCCACGTCGCTGAGAACATCCGCCAGGCTGTGGAAGCCGTCGGCGACCAGGGCGGCCGATCCGGCAATCATCCCGAAGGCGAGTTTGCCCGCGGACAACAGGATATTACCGACCAGCCCGACGGTCGTGCAGACCATCGGCCTGGTCCAGAGGGATCCCCGCCGCATGGGCTGAAGGGACTCGATGGGTTCGCCCATGTCAGTCGTCATCCACGTCCAGGGGAGCGGGGTACATGGTATCGATGATGTCCTTGTACTTCGCGTTGATGGCGAATCTCTTGATCTTCATGGTTGGGGTCAGCTCGCCGTCGTCAAGAGTGAATTCCCGTTCCAGAAGGGTGAATTTCCTGATCTGGCTGAATCCGGGCAGGTCCTTGTTCATCTTGTTCAGGATGCCCTCGAACAGGGTGTTGATCTGGGGATGACGGACCAGATCGGTTTGTCCAACGGCACTGATTCCCTTGCTCGCGGCGAAATCCTGCAGGGTTTCGAAGTTGGGCACGATCAGGATGGACAGGAACTGACGGCGGTCGCCGATGACCACGGCCTGGACCACGTATTTGTTGACGACGTAGCTGTTCTCGATGGGCTGGGGGGCGATGTTCTTGCCCCCGGCGGTCACGATGAGATCCTTTTTCCGGTCGGTGATGAACAGGAAACCGTCCTCATCGAGATGGCCGATGTCGCCCGTCGACAGCCAGCCCTCCTCGTCGAGAACTTCGCGCGTGGCTGCCTCGTTCTTGTAGTATTCGATCATGACCTGGGGCCCGCGGGCCAGGATCTCACCGTCTTCGGCTATCTTGAGTTCCGTCTCGGGGATCGCCTTGCCCACGCTGCCGTAGCGGAAATTTTCGAAGGTGTTCGCCGTCAGGATGGGAGAGGTCTCGGTCAATCCGTAACCTTCCAGAATGTTCAGGCCCGCCCCGTTGAAGAACTGGTTGATCTTCATGTTGAGAGGGGCGCCGCCGGAAATCATCATCTGGATCCTGCCGCCCAACTTGGCCCGCAGCTTGCCGAACACCAGTTTGTCGGCCACCGCGTACTTGAATTTGAACAGGGCTCCGGACTCCCGGCCGTCGGCTTTCATCTTGGCATGGCTGATCGCGATGTCTCTTGCCCAGAAGAAAATGTTCTTCTTGGGAAAACCCGCGCCCGAGGCGGTGGTGATTGCCTTGGCGTAGATCTTTTCGTACAGCCGGGGCACGCTGATCATGAAAGTCGGCTTGGTATCGATGATGTCCTGGGGCACGGTTTCCATTTTTTCCGCGTAGGCGATGCTCGCGCCGACCGCGAGCATGGTGAACAGCCCGCCCATCCTTTCCAGGACATGGCTCAAGGGGAGGAACGACAGACAACGGTCAGCCGAGCTGATCGGTACCATGTCCTTGATGGTCATGACGTTGGAGACGAAGTTCCAGTGGGACAGGACAACACCTTTGGGATTGCCGGTGGTTCCCGAGGTGTAGATGATGCTGCAGGGAGAGTCCTTGTCCACATCGACGCATTCGTCCCGCGGGGCAGGGGGGTCGGCCTCGATCAGGTTCTGTCCTATCTGCTTAAGCTTGTCGAAGGTCATGATGTCGGGCAGGCTGGTCCGCTCGAAGGAAATCACATCCCGCAGGGAGGGCAATCGGTCGCGGATCTGATGGATCTTGGCGGCCTGCTCCTCGGTAGAGACGAATATCGCCACGGGCTCGGATTCACCGAGAATGTATTCGATGGTGTCCGGCAGCAGCGTGGGGTAGATGGGTACCGTAACGGCCCCTGAGCAAAGGCTGCCCAGATCGGCCAGGGCCCACTCAATCCGGTTTTCCGAAAGCAGGGCCACCTTGTCGCCAGGTTGAATCCCCAGGGATTTCAGCCCCATCCGCAGGGCCTTGACCCGGCGGAGCGCTTCCTCGCTGGAGACATCAACGTACTGGCCCGAATCGTCCCGATAGGAAAAACAGTCGGGGCGTGGGAATTCGCGCACCGCGGCGAGGAAGAGGTCTGGAATAGTTTGAACGGACATGAAGGTCTCCTTGTCTTCTCTCGTACCGGGGTTGCCTTGATCAGGAACAACGGTCACAATGGTTACTCTGGAGCCTCTTGTTTGTCAACGGCCGAACAACTTTCATCCCTCTTCCTTACCTATGGGGAGTTTCGGATCTTGAAGCCCGACCTTCCTGTCGATGTTTTCCTGCCCGGTGGCCCGGATCGTTTCCGGTCCCTGTTGCTTTCCTGGTTCGATCGCGACAAACGTTTGTTGCCTTGGCGAAAAAACAGATCCCTGTACGGCACATGGATTTCCGAGGTGATGCTGCAGCAGACAACCGTCACGGTGGTCGTGCCGTATTGGGAAAAATTCATGGCGACTTTCCCGGATGTCCATGCTCTCGCTGCCGCCGAACCGGATGAAGTCCTTTCTTTGTGGTCAGGGTTGGGCTATTACCGCCGTGCCCGCCAACTCCACCAGGCCGCCCGGGAAGTGGTGTCCGGCGCCTTGGGGAAACTTCCGGACAACAGGGAAGGATGGCTCGATTTGCCGGGGGTCGGGCCCTATGCCAGCGGGGCCATAGCGAGCATCGGTTTGGGGATTCGGGTGCCGGCCCTCGATTCGAACGCCCGACGGGTCCTGACCCGTTGGGTTGTCTCCGAGGCATCGGTGTTGGATGATTTGCGGCCGTCCCATTTGGAAAGGATCGGCGCGCTGGTGGTCGATCCCGAGCGCCCCGGGGATTGGAACGAGGCAGTGATGGAACTGGGGGCCCTGATATGCCGGGCCTCGTCTCCCCGGTGTGAAGCATGTCCGGTCCGGAGTCTGTGCAGAGCAGGGGGCAACGAGACCGCGGACCTGATCCCCGCTCCCAGGATCCCTTCCGGAAAGACTCGGGTCCGGCTGGGGTTGTTGGTCTTGGCCTGGCGGGATCGGATCATGCTCATGCCACCCGCCAGTGGCTCGGTGGTTGTTCCGGCGGGGAGCGGCGCGCCGGTCAGGCCGGATGTTTCCGGCCTGCACGTGGGTCTGTGGGGTTTGCCGTCAACTCCCTGGTTGCCGGATCTTCACAGGGGTCGGGATATCTGGCCAGGCAGTATCTGGCGGCCGTGGTTGGAATCCCTTCCAGGTGTGGAGCGACTTCCCGGAGGGAATGATCCTGTCCTGCTGGGAAGCTTTCGTCACGCCATCACCAGGTATCGCCTGGTTGTTCAGGTATACGGTTTGCGGTTGCCTTCCAATGTTTTCCTGGATCGTAAGGACGTGTTCCAAATGACGATTTCCCGGCCGGAAGGTGGGATTTCGGTATCCAAAGGGGGCAAACAGGGTACGCTTGCGGGCACTGGATTTTATCGATGGCCGTCAACAAAACAACCAGTTTCGAAATTGGTCAACAAGAGTCTTGTTATAGCCGCCAATAGCATCGTTTGACAACAATCCCTTCATGCTCCTTTTTTGTCCCGGGGAGATGATCATAATACCGGGTCATGCGAAGGAAAGGTCCCAGATGCTGCAGATAACCAGACAGACGGAATACGCGATCAGAGGTCTCCAGGAACTTGCGCGTCGGAATGGTGATGCTCCCGTACAACTCAAGCTCATCGCCGGTACCTGCCAAGTGTCCGAGGCTTTCCTGGCCAAGATATTCCAGATGCTGGCCCAGGCCGGCGTGGTCAAATCCCACCGTGGAGTCAAGGGTGGGTTCAGTCTTGGCCGCGCCCCCGAAGATATCACACTGCGTGAGGTTGTCGAAATCTGCGAAGGCGGCATGGCGTTGAATCATTGTCTGCGCAAGGTCGACCCCTGCCAGGATGCTGGCACTTGCAACATCGCCCAAGTCTGGCGGGACGCGCAGGCGGCCCTGGCCGGCGCCTTGGAGAAAACAACCGTGGCCGATATAATCTGAGCGATTCCTTTCCCGTCAAAAAAAGTCCCTCTGTCCGGGGGGCTTTTTTTGTTGAAATCAAAAGGGATCAGGACTTCAACCGTCGCCGCCGCAACTGTCCACAGGCTGCCGCTATGTCCCGGCCGCCGCTGGCCCGCACGAAGGTGTCCACTCCCGCATCGGTCAGGATCCGCCGAAAGGCCTGGATACTTTTTTCATCCGGGGGCGCGAGCTTTGCGTCGTCAAGCGGGTTCATGGGGATGAGGTTGACCTTGAGGGGCTTGCCGCGCAAGAGTCTGGCCAGGCGTTCGGCCTGCCCGGGATCATCAGTGCTGTCGGCGATCAGGACCCAGGCAACGGTGGCCCGCCGCCGGGTGCCTTGAGCGTAGCGAACGGTCAAGTCGAGGGCTTCCTTTATCGACGTACGTCCAGGAACCGGCATGACGGCCCGGCGCTCCTCATCGGTGCTGCCGCCGAGGCTGAGGGTCAGGCCGACACCGGGACTGGCGGCCACCAGTTTTCGCAAGCCTTCGCCCGGGCCGCTGGTGGAGATCTGAATCCTCCGACCGGACATGGCCAAGCCCCGTTCGTCCATCATCGTTACCAGGCTGCGTTCCACTTCTTCCCAATTGTCCAGGGGTTCGCCCATGCCCATGAATACGATGTTGAACTGGCGGTCACCCAATCCCGGAACCGGTTCGGCCGCGATGTCCGCGCGCAGGCGCAGAACCTGTTCCAGAATTTCTCCCGTATCCAGGTTCCGCACCAGGCCACCCTTGGCCGTGGCGCAGAATCGGCAGGCCATGGCGCATCCCACCTGGGTTGAAACGCAAAAGGTGGGGTGTTCCTCCATGGGGATGATCACGCTTTCCACCGTGGCGCCGTCCCGCAGCCGGAATAGAAATTTTCGGGTTCCGTCATTGGACACCTGACGCTCCACGGTATCCAGCCCCACGAGATCGAATCGTTCAGCCAGATCCTTACGCAGGGTTCCGGGAAGGTTGGTCATCGCCTCCCAGGTGAGCGCTCCGTGGGTGAACAGCCAGTCCGTCAGTTGACCGGACCGGTAGGCAGGCAGACCGGCGGCGGCAACCAGGCCGGCGATGTCGCCGGGAACCAGGGAACGCAGGAGGGTTTTGTTTTCCATGGCTCATTCCTTGTTCAATTGCCCAGGTCGGCATGTTGCCAGGGTGCCGGTCGGGTCTTGACACCTGCTCGAGAATCGGTGCAAGTTATGTGGAGGCCATGTCAATAACCTATCGGCGCCCCAAACACGCAAGCCGTCGCCCTAGATTAAAGGGAAAGCCATTGAAAACAGTTCTGATCATCGATGATGAAATCGCCATCAGGGAAACCCTGGAACAGATTCTTTCCTACGAGGGCTACGAAGTCAAAAAAGCCGGATCCGGGACCGATGGGCTGGCGGTGGTGGCTTCTGCGGCCCCCGATATCATCCTTTTGGATATAAAAATGCCCGGCATGGACGGATTCGAGGTTCTCGAGCGTTTGAACACCGATGGCCATCACATGCCAGTCATCGTCATTTCCGGGCACGGAAATATTGAAACGGCCGTCGAGGCCGTGCGCAAGGGAGCCTACGATTTTCTGGAAAAGCCCCTGGACAGGTCGCGGCTGCTGGTGACTCTGGCCAATTGTCTGGATCACCAGGAAGTGCTCTCGGACCGACGGATTCTCCAGGAGCAGACAGTGACGTCTCATCCCCTGGTGGGGGATAGTCGGGGCATTCGGGAAGTGAAGGATTTCATCGGCAAGGTCGCCGCCAGCGACGCCACGGTGTTGATCACAGGGGAGAACGGCACAGGGAAGGAACTCGTGGTCCGCGCCATCCATCAGTTAAGCGCGCGGCGGGATCGTCCCCTGGTGGAAGTCAATTGTGCAGCCATTCCCCGGGATCTGGTGGAGAGTGAACTTTTCGGGCATGAAAAAGGGAGTTTTACAGGCGCGGACAAGCAGAGGATCGGGAAGTTCGAGGTGGCCGACGGAGGCACCCTGTTCCTGGACGAGATCGGTGACATGAACCAGGAGGCCCAGGCCAAAGTTCTCAAGGCGGTTGAGGAGAACAAGTTCCAGCGGGTTGGGGGAGGCGACACCAAGACCGTGGATGTCCGCATTGTGGCAGCCACCAACCGGGACCTTTCTTCACCGGATACCGGTTTCCGCCAGGATCTCTTTTTTCGCCTGAATGTCCTGTCCATCCATCTTCCTCCCCTGCGGGAAAGGGAAGAAGATATAGATCTTTTGCTGGAATGGTTCATGGCCGATCTGGCCTCCCGCCTGAAAACGAAACCCCGTCGTTTTGATTCAGAAACACTCGCGATCCTACGGGAATATTCCTGGCCGGGAAATGTCCGGGAATTGCGTAACCTAGTGGAAAGATTGCTGATTCTGGCATCGAGCGAGGTTATCAGGCCATCCGATCTGCCCACGCTGCCGGGTGCTGCCCAGGAAGCTGACCGGCCGTCCTCATTCTTCGACTGCACGGACTTCCAGTCCTTCAAGTCCGATAGCGAAGGGGCTTTTCTTCAATACAAACTGAAGGAAAACCTGTACAATGTCAGTAAGACGGCCGAGGCACTGGGAATGCAGCGGAGCAACCTTTACAAGAAGATCACGAAGTACGGTCTCCGCACCCAACCCGAATCGCTTTGATGTCCGTATTTATGCGAAATGGGTTGACGGCTCAGCCCTCAATCCGTAAATAAATAGGACAATTAGTTACGCTCGCGGCTTCCGGGGCATGCTTTGGAGCTTGGTGAGTATCATTTTTTGACGGGGTGCTGATGTGTTGAAGGAGAAGAACATGAAAAAGAATCTAGCGGTTCTGGTTCTTCTGGTGACGTGGTCATTGTTGTCCATCTCTCCGCTTTCGTCCGATGCCTATGCCGGTTCCACCGATGATCCTTCCCGGGATGATAATGTCGTTGAGGTCAATGGCTCCAATGATGACGATACGGGTGGGGATCCTGGTGACGCCGGAGACGGTTACGGGATTTCAGACCAGGATGACCCAATGGGTGGTCTGGGCGGACTCGATGGTATGGACGATTCGGCCGTTGATGAGTATCTGCTCATCATGTTGTCACTGATCCAGCTGGTTCTTTAGGATGGCCCATGGTGGGTGGTCCTGAAGCCGGGACAAATAATTAGCTGTCACCGGTCCACTTCCTCGCCGAGGGATACGGTTGATGAGAGATAATTTTAAAGACCAGCACCGACCTAAACCGGATTGGTTTCCTCCGGAAGGCCAACGGTCACGTCCCATGGGCGGAGCCGAGTTGGCGCGTCTGGAGGAGGTCGGTGATCTCCATTATCACGCGTCTTCCTATTCCACCGCCCTGGATTATTACCGTCAGCTTATCGACGAAAACGTCCTGTCCCACATGGATCGTGATCAGGCCGTTCGCATCCTTCGAAAAGCGGTTGATTCCAACATCCTGCTCGGAAACCTCGATCAGGTCGATGTTTTGCTGGACCGCGCCGAAGATCTCATCGCCCGCACATCGACAGTTTCCGATCCTGCCGGAATCGCCGTCTACCGGGCTATTTTCCAGACCCGCAGGTCCACTGTGTTGCGGGAAAGAGGACGGCTCCACGACGCACTTAACCTGGCCAAACGGGCATTTTCGGTCCTGGCCCTGACGGATGAACATTCCGACGTCGCGATTCTCCAGGTGGGCATGGGTATCTGCTATCTGCGGCTCGGCCGGCTGGAAAAAGCAGAGGAGTTCTTCAACGATGGGCTTTCCACCTTCAGGCGCATCGGACATGACCTGGGTGTGGCCAACCTTCTGAACAACCTGGCCCTGCTCCAGAAGATCCGGTGTCGGTGGGACCGCGCCATCACCCTGATGGACAAGGCGGTCGAACTGGCTCACAGCATCGGCGCCAGCCACCTTTTACCTGGGTTCTACCTCAACCAGGGCATCATCCTGCAGAAAATCGATCGGTTGGGGGAATCCCGTTCATTGCTCGAAAAGGGTTTGCGGTTGGCTGTCAGTCTTGGGGACCGGATGAGGCAGACCCGATTGTACCTGGCCATGGGGCGTCTGGAAACCCTGTCCGGCCGACTCGCCCGTGCCGAGGAATTGATTCTCGAGGGCAAGGCTCTCGCCGATCAGAACCGCTTTTTGCGGGAGTCCACCATTGCCGACGAATATCTGGGGGACATCCTGTTGGCGCGAGGTGAGCATGAAAAGGCCCGTTTCAATTACCAGCTGGGCCTGGAAAAATCCCGCGCCATCGCCGCCGGAAATGATCTCGAAGGTGAATTGCAGCGGCGCATGGGCGAGGCCCACCTTGCCGCGGGCCGGCTTGAGAAAGCGGTTGCCGTCAGCCAGGTCGCGCTGGCCGTGTGCGAGAAATGCGGCGAGAACTACGAACTGGGCTTCTGCCACTCCACATTGGGCAAGGCCTATTCCGGGCAGTCTGATCTCAAGCAGGCGGATCACCATTTCAGACAGGCCATTGCCACCTTCAGTGAACAGAAATTGACGCACCATTGGTGCCGCACCATCCTCGAGTTCACCGACCACCGGCTGGAAAATGCCGGTGAAGCCGAACTGCTCCTGTTGCGTCGTTACCTCATGACCGCACAGGAAAGCGGGGCCTCATCCGTCAGCGACAGGATGTTGTGCGATATCCTGGAGCGGTTGGCGGAAGTGCAGATCCGTTTGGCCCAGTTCGACGATGCTCTGTTGACCGTGTTCGAACTGGAAAGACACGCCAATGGTTTCGAGGACTCCGAGTTGGCCACCGCGGTGGTCGAATTGCGGGATCGTATCGAAGGAGGGTTGCTGGGCGGAGTCCAGAACACCGAAAGTCATCTGCAGGCCATTTCCTGTCTGCCGGGCTTGTTCGCCAAGGGCGACGCTTCGGTTCCCCGTAATCTGGGGTCGGTCCTGACCGCGGGGATGGAGCGTGTGCAAGCCGATTCGGGATTCATCGCCATGGTTGATGATACCGGTGACGGGGACGAATTGCGCATCACCGCCCGCCACGGTCTGACTGAAAATCTGGGCCAACAATTGACCCACTGGTTCGACGGGGAACTGGCCGAAGGGCGTCGGTCGGGCACCTCGTTGTTTTCCAAGCTGGACGACGGCGATCCGCTGCTCCTGGCTGTTCCCGCCCTGGCGACGGTTGCCTCCAGTTGCGTTTTCATGCCCATCGCCCTGCACGGCCGCCAGTTCGGGTTGCTCTTTCTCGGCAAGTCCTCCGCTGGGAACGCGGCGCCCGGTTTCGACAGGTCTTCCCTTGATTTCCTGGCCACCTACATGGGTTTTCTCGGGCTTTTCCTCTATGAAAAGGGCAGAGGCGGGTCCCAGGAGACTCAGAACGGGATTTTCGAGAAAATCGAAAGTTTTGAAAATATCATCACCCAGAATGTGAAGATGCTGGAAATGCTGGGCCTTGCCCGAAAGGTCGCTCCCAGTAATCTGACCGTCCTGTTGAACGGGGAGACCGGTACTGGCAAGGGGTTGTTGGCCTATTCCATCCACGCTCTGAGCAAGCGGGCGGGAAAAAGGTTCCTGACCATCAACTGCGCCGCCATTCCCGAATCCCTTCTGGAAAGTGAACTTTTCGGGCACAAGCGCGGCAGTTTCACCGGTGCCCACGCCGACAAGCGGGGGCTTTTGGCCGAGGCCGAGGGTGGCACCGTTTTCCTGGATGAAATAGGGAAGATGCCCCTCAGCATGCAGGGCAAACTCCTTCATTTCCTGGACACCAAGATCGTGCGTCCCGTGGGATCCAACAGAGAGGTTCAGGTCGATGTCCGGATCATCTGCGCCTCGAAGTCCGATCTGAAACAGATGGCAAGGGAAGGCCGGTTCCTTGAGGATCTGTATTACCGCCTGCTGGATTTCCCGTTGTTGATTCCGCCCCTGAGGGAGCGGGCCGACGATATTGAACTGTTGGCCAACCATTTCATCGAACGATTCAGCCAGGAGATGGAGGATCCCCAACCCGTCCTGGATCGGGTATTCCTCGACCTGTTGATTCATCATTCCTGGCCCGGCAACGTGCGGGAACTCGAAAAGGCTCTGCGTCGGGCCATTGTGCTTGCCCATGGGGATTCAGTGCTGAGGCCCGAGTATTTGCCGGTGGATATTTTCGGGGAGATGACCGAGGCAGCCAACAATACCGAGACGGTTTTACCCTTACGGGAAACCCTGGCGGGAATCGAGTGCAGGGAAATAGGTCGGGCCCTCAAGCTTTCCGGCGGGAACAAATCCCAGGCTTCACGGGTCCTTAAAATCAGCTATCCCAACCTTTTGAAAAAGATTCGCCACTACGGTTTGGGGTAGATTAGTCCCCGTTTAACCCATCTGTTAATACCTCCTCTTTTGTCCGGGAAAAGTATTCATTATTTTTACAACACAAGCCATTCAAAATAAAGGGCTTGCGAGAATGCACCTGTCGGGTGTAAAAAACTTTAATAGATGGCCGCTCTCCCTGCTTTTCGGAACCACCTTCGAATTGTATAACTCTTTTAAAATGAATTGGTTAAAATTCACGGCAAATGATGTCCGGTTGGTACGGGCTGTGCAATACACTATATGAAGGGGTGAGTTACAGGGATCCCCTACAACAATGATTAGTTAAGAATGAAGTGAATTTCGTGTTTTCGGGAGAGTTGTGGTTCTATTCCTCAATGCTTACCGGCAAAAAGGAGTTCTCAACAAGAAGGGTCGACGGAAAGATTGTGAAGAGGTGGGGTCGGATCAATCATTTCTCGCCGGCAAGAGAGAACCGGAATCCTTTTCTCCCGAAACACGAATAACTGAAATTCAGGACCTGGTCAGCAGGTTCCAGAAAAAGAGCCCTTCCTGCTCTTGAAACGGCGAGATTCAAGACAGGGACGCCGCAAGGCAGGGCTCTTTTTTTTGACATCCATTAGGCCCGGTTCGGTTCGTGACGTCTCATTTTGGGTAATATGTCCTTCAAATCACACAAATTTGAACAGATTTCCGAATGTAATTCGGAAAAAACAGCCATTTTCCTTTCCATTTGAAACGCGTCACCCCGAAACTCCATTTGCATTTTAAGATATTGAAAAACAAACAATTATGGCGTTTGTCGCATCCTGATTGCTTGAATGCCATCCAACAGCAGGACTCTTTTGGTCCTTGTCCGGTTTGGCCGGTCCCTGTGGCACGGACCGTGCGTCTATTGGATGTGAATACGGACCAGATGACCTGGAGGTCGTAACATGAAGCGGGCCAAGGAAAATGGAAGCCGGAGCCGGAAAATGAACACCTGG
>JAGLCY010000124.1 GCA_023270185.1 Candidatus Krumholzibacteriia bacterium
GTCCACAGCATCAGTGCCGACGACCTGGTCATCGTGCAGTGGTTTGACATTTCCTACGCGCCCTACGACGACTCCTACAATGAAAACGTTGTAAAATACGTGATCTACAGCCGTTTCTATGAAGAGGGCGATCACGCCATCCCCGACCGTGAGTTCTTCTATATCGGGGAAGTGGCCTGGGATGAGAATTACGACGGGGATACCGGCCTGCACTGGTTCTACGATTACGACGTCGAAAACGGTCTCCAATACGAATATGCCGTCGCGTCGGTCAATGCTGCAGGGCTGGAGAGCGCTCTGAGTTACGAGTTCGTCGTGGACGCGCCCCTGCCCATGAGTCCTTTCGTCAACGGCCACTACATCCCCGTGACCCTGCATGACGGCAACGGGCCCCAAGCCGGCATGTCCGGTTTTAATTTTGCCGCAGCCGCGGATAATCAAGGCAACATCAACAATGGCCGGGTCGATCCGTCAGTCAATTCCTATGATATAGAGATAATCTTCGAAAATGGAATCCCCTACGTATTGGCCCATCCCACAAGGGTCGTCCTGCAGGATTTCGGAGTGTTCTCGAGCGGTGATCAACTCATCTTCGAGGGCGTTTCCTGGGCGCCGGCGGACGGCTACTCGCAGACCGGAAAAATCGAACTGGTGGCGGGTCACATTTACGTGGTGGAAATCCAGGCGCCCCAGTTGCATTACGCCAAGTTCGGTGTGACCGGCACCTACACGTCAACGGTGGATATCATCTGGGCCTACCAGACCATCGTCGGGTTGCCTGAACTCAAGGCGCCCGAGGATTTGGAAATCGGTCCGGTCAAGCCTCTGGTCGTTAGCTTTTAACTGCGGACGAATTGAGGAAAGGAGCGTGAAACCATGAAAGCGATACTCACGAAAACAAAAGGCGGCCTGCCCGGAACTCTTTCCCGCGGGGGTTTTCGCCTGGTTTTGATGCTTGCAACGCTGACCCTGGTACTTGCCGGAGGCACTGCCGCGCTGGCCCAGGATCCCGAGATCGGCAACGTGAACAGCTACGCTCCGAAGAAGACAATCAGTGAATATGAAAACGGTGGCAACCAGGACGCGGCGGACTTCGATTATGGCAAGATCGATTTGCGTGTCGGTGTCTGGCTGGACCGGGAAGAAAACGAAATTTATCAGCGCGGCGAAGAGATGGGCGCCGGCTTCCAGACCAATCAGGATGCCTATGCCGTAGTCTACCGTATCGACGTGGACGGCCTGGTGACCGTGTTGTGGCCCCGCAGCCGCATGGACGACGGCTTCGCTTTCGGCGGCCACGAGTATCTCCTGCCCGTGGCCGGTGGGCGCAAGCTTCGTGTCGCGACCAATGAAGGAGAGGGATTCGTCGAGGCCATCGTCTCGAAGTATCCTTTCGACCTGCGCGATCTGGAAATCGATTTCCACCATGAACTCGGCGTTGACCGTTTCGATTTTCGGGTGGCCGGAGATCCCTTCCTGGCCATGAACGAAGTCAACTTCGCGGTGACGGGCCTGGAGAATTCCGAAGAATACGTGGTGACCAATTACTCGAGTTATTACGTGCACCGGCAGGTCGAGCATCCCCGTTACCTGTGCAACCAGTGCCACTTCGAAGACGACGTGGCCTATGAACCCTACCGGGACACCTGCACCCTCGAGATCACTTACGACTACGGCTGGGTCAACTCCTGGTACGACGACTACGGTTATTACCCCGTCTACGCCAACCCGGTATATGTCTACGTGGATCCCTGGACCTGGCGGCCATGGGTCAATTTTTGGTACTGGCCCTCCTATACTTGCGCGCCCTATTACGGTTACGGCTGGTATGGTGGTGGATGTTATTCCTGGGGCTACTCTCCCTATTACGCGGGCAATTGCTACACGTCCTATGACAACGGATACCGGCGCTACCGGCCCTTGACCAACAGCGGCGCGAACGGGTCCGTTACCAAAACACGCGAGTACGGCAGTGTTTCCCGGATGGTCAATGCCGACACGCCTGATTCGAGGCAACGCGACGCCATGACCAACCGCACGCGGATGTCGGAATTGGACGGTGTCAAGGGCCGTTCGACCACCTTGGCGACAACCGGCTCCAGGGCCGGCGGCTATGACAGCGTCAAGGCCACATCCCGGGAACGTCCCCGATTTGATGAAGGCGTGCGGGTAAGGGGCAATTCCGGTTTACGGATCCGGGATGGAGGCAGCACCACGTCCCGTTCGCGAACCGCCGGTGGGCGAGGGACGGAAGCTGATTACAGGCACCGCGCGGGCGGTTCCAACAACCGGTCGGGTTTGGTGCCGGTGGTTCGGGGCGCCGGCAGTGGCTCCACCACGGTGCGCGGCAGTTCAGGCAGCGCCTCCGGCGGAGCGGTATCCGACCGGAAATCCGGGACACGGCCCGGCGGAAGCGCGAATCAGCGGACCATCAAGCCGGTCGAACCCCGCAAGAAGGGGACCCGGGTCTGGAATTCCGGCCGTGGTGGCCAATCCGGAGGCAGTTCCGACAGAACCCGCGGCAGCAGTGTCAAGCCCCGGAGCAGCCAGAAAGGGACTTCCGGGACCAGGAACACCCGCAGTTCGGTGAAACCCCGGTCCGGCACTAGCCCGAAAAAAAGTTCCGGGACCAGGAGTTCCGGATCCGTGGGCAATAACAGTTCCCGTTCGAAATCGAGCTCCGGCGGCAGCCGAAGTTCCGGTAGCAGCGGAGGCGGCAGTCGCAG
>JAGLCY010000125.1 GCA_023270185.1 Candidatus Krumholzibacteriia bacterium
CGGATCCAAGGGCGGCGGTAGTCGCGGCGGCGGAGGCACCTCCAGCAGGAGGTAGGGACCCCGCCTTGAAAATTCAGTGTTGTGTTGGTGGTTTCCCCCCATCATCCGTCGGCCGGTGAGAGACCGGTTTCTCGAAGAGGTTGGCACCAAACGGGAAAGGTAGCAAACCGACCGGACGGGTACACCGACACAGTGAAGGAGAGCCCGGCGAGGGAATGTCGATCAGGGGTGACAGGTACCGCGCTTGGGCTCTCCCGTTTTTTTCAGGAATTTAAAGGAATTCAAGGGACGTTGACCTTTGCCGACGAGCTTAATATAATGCCCGGCGTATTTCATGACTTCGGCTCCTTTGGGCGGACTGACCCGAATATGCCCTCGAAAGGTTCATGCTTTCCATGCGGATAAATTCGATATTCATCCTGGTTGTGTTGGTGTTCAGCGCTTGGCCCCTGCCCGGTAAGGAAGCCAGTGGTCAAGAAACCCGTAGCCAAGAAACACCCCCAGCGATGAACGCCCGGCCTTTCCCGCCCGGCGCCGGGGTGGATGTGTCCAGGGTCCGAAACGTTCTGAAGTCCCGCGTCGGCCCGGTGTGCGACGATGGAGCCAAGGGCCTGCAAAGTCGGCGCCTGGCCGGAGAGAAAGCTCCCGGCACCCTTAACGCCATTGTGCTGATGTGTGATTTTTCGGACAGCCTCATGCTCGGCCGTCATGGCCAGGTTCCCGGTGATTTCCCTCCTCCCATGCAGACGGACCGTTATTACGCCGCCCATGATTCCGTTTTCTTTCAACATCTGCTGGGTGATGTGGAGGATTATTTCGACGAGGTCAGTGGAGGCCGGTTGGTCGTCAACACCACGGTCCATCCCCGCACGGTGAATCTGGCGGATCCCATGTGGTTCTACGGCAATCATCCGGACCAAGGGGAACAGCAGATCCTGATGGCTGCCAGGGTGGTGGAAAGCCTCGATGCCGAGATCGATTTTCCCGCCTACGACACCGTTATCCTGGTCCACGCGGGGGCGGGTGAGGAAACCGACATCCTGGGCAATAGCCCGGAACAGATTTTCAGCACATATCTGGATCCCGCCGATTTCGCCCAGGCGGCGGAAGACAGCATCCTGGACACGCCTTACATTCCCGCCGCTGGATTTCCATCCGGAAGGGGGATCGACCGTGTGCTGGTCCTGCCCGAAACCGAGCAGCAGGATCCGGTCGGAGTTTTCAACGGTGGATTCGGCAGCCTCGGCGTTTACTGCTTCGAGGTCGGTCTGCATCTGGGCATGCTTTCCCTGAGCGATTTCACTCCCTCGGGTTTTCCCGACAGCCAGGGAATCGGCCAATTCGGCCTGATGGGCTACGGTCTGTTCGTTGGCCTGGGTTTCATCCCGCCCCATCCCTGTGCCTTCAACAAGGTCCTGATGGGCTGGTTGGACCCGTATGAGGCTGACGTCATGTCGGGCAAGCAATGGAGCTTGACTCCCAGCGAACAGCCGGCCAACCCGATGGCCTGCGCCCGGGTGAGTATCACAGGCCAGGAATATTGGCTGCTGGAGTACAGGCTGCAGGATCCCAACGGGGACCGGAGGTTCACTTTTTCGGATGATTTGAACGGTAACGGCATTCCTGATTTTTTTGACGCGGATTCCGACAGCGGTGACGGCACCCCAACGGGCAAGTTTGACCCCGATTCCGACACGCGTGAGCGTGTGACCGATGCCGAGTGGGACTTCTCCATGAGCGAGAACAACGCCCGGGGGCCCGGCGAGTTGGGTGCCGGCAGTGGGGTGTATGTCTGGCATATCGACGAGGGTGTTGTCCTGGATGTGTTCGATGCTCCGGGCAACCTTTTCAACGCCGATCCTGCCCGGAAATCAGTGGATCTCGAAGAAGCCGATCAGATCCAGGACCTTGATTCCCGTCAACCTTCGGATTTCATGCTCGGAGGGGACGACGACAGTTACCGGGGTGAAGGCACTCAAGTTTTCGATCCGGGGACCCTGCCGCCGACCGATACGGCAGGCGGGGCGGCCACGGGGGTCGTCTTCAATGGTTTCAGTGATGTCTTGCTGGATAACGAGAGTTACTGGATTGAATTCGGAGTATTTGAATACTGGGGCTATGAATACGCAGATGTGGTGACCTTCAATCTCACCACCGAAACGGACTCCGAAAGCGGGCCGGCATTCTACGCCCGGCGGGAATTTCCGCTTGGCACGGACCTGACCGGATCTCATGTCCTGGTGGCTCCGCTGGCCTCTGCCGGCTTCCTGGATCAGATCATTCTCGCGGGTCAACGTGGAGAAGTTTTCGTGCTGGATGGGGAATTGAACGAGTTCCTGGATCACGATGGTGACCCCGCCACCCTGGAGCCGTTCACCACGGGAATGCGCGGCGGCGACCCTGTGGTGTGGAACCTGCCCCCGGCGGCGGGTGACCTCGATCATGACGGGGACATTGAAATTATCTTGACGGGGCCGCGGGGAATATACGCATTCAATGCGGATGCCAGCGGAGTCAGGGATATCGAACCGGGTGCGGCGGGTTTGTATCATGACCTTCCCGGATGCGAACTGGCCCCGATTTTATTGCCCGCGGATTTTGGGGCACCGGGCTCGGAAACCATGTTTGTTACGGTGTGTGTGGTGGTCCCCAAAGGCGGCAATACATCCCTGATGTTCTTTGGCGGACCAGACGCCGCCCCGGGTAATGTTTTCGATCTGGGGGACGGGATGGTGCCCTCGAGTCCCGTCCTGGCCGGGGAATTCCTGTTGGCCGCCGTGGCCGACACCGCCGGCGGCGATCATCGTCTTGTCGTTCTGGACCTGACGCCCACGGCCATTCCGGAAGATGTGATCAGGTTGGAAATTCCCTTGGCCGGTGAACCGGGACCTTTTCCTGTTTCCTGGGGCCTGGTGCCCGGCTCCCCTGCGGATGATCCGGTATATTTCACGATCGTCGTGGACATCTTCGGTCACGGCGAGGCGGTCTACTTCGACGATCATCTCCGCAAGGTCCGGGATAATATTGTCTGGAATCAGGATGTGGAAATCAGGTCTCCCCTCTCGGTCGGTGCCGCCTTCGTGGGCGAAGATGTACTTGGGCGGGTTGGACATGCGGGTTATTGGCTGGACGGCTGGCCCAGGCGACCCATTGAACCCATTTCCCCGGTGGACGCTTCGGGCGCGGGCTCACCGCTGGTGGCCGAACTGGTGGCCTCGTCACGCCCGTTGGACAAGTACATTTTTCCCACCAGGGACGGACGGTTGTACGGATTGGATACCATGGGTTCAACCGAAAACGGTTGGCCATTGGGCGGTCCCGCCCGTAGCGCCGGCAGTCCAGCCCTCGGTATGTTGACGGGGGAAAACCTTTTGGACATGGCTGCTGTCGGATCATTTTCCAGGATTGCGGGCACGGGCACTGACAGCACCGGCCTGGATACGGACTTCGTGTCGTCGGTGATGGTGTGGCGGGACGTGGCTCTCACAGGGGCGGTCTGGCCCATGGCCGGTGGATCCCCCTGGCGGAACGGTTCCTACAATGCTTCGGGATGGGTTAGTCTTCCCATCACGGACCAGGGCACGGGCCTGGTGCCAGGTAGTCATCGTTGTCATCCCAGTCCTCTTCTGTCAGGACCCCTCTGGGTGAGGGGCCAGGTCAGGTCTCCGGCCCGGGCGCGGGCATATGTCTATAACCTGGAGGGGGAGGAAATCGTGTCCACCGGTTGGCGGGATGTGGCGGCGGTGGAACCCTTCTCGATCGAAGTCGCCTTGGACGGGGCGGCTACAGGACTTTATCTTTGCCGTCTCGTGATCGAGTCCGAGGACGGCGGTACGGATCACAGCGTTGTGCAGTTCGCGGTCGTGCGCTAGCAGGCCGGAGCAAAACGGGCCCCTCGACAGGACGGGTCCCCCGATGAACAAGGAAAGGTTTTCCATGGTTGGCTTCAGCAATAAGAAAGTGATGACCCTCCTGGCATTGTTTGCCCTGGTGGTCGCATCCACGTCCGTCGCCCGGGCAGGCAACCCCGGTGATGCAGGCCTGCTTTCGCTGCGGATGGGCATCGGCGCGCGTGAGGCCGCCATGGGAGAGACGGGAGTAGCCTCCAGTTATGGCGCCTCCGCCGTTTTCTGGAACCCGGCCAATAATGTCTTCGCCGACTTCGAAACCGGTCTTGTCCTTCAGCATCACCGCTACCTGGGACTCTTCAACCACGAGTCGGCCGCCTTGGCCCACAAGGTGGGCAAGGGCGTACTGGGCGTCATCTTCATGGGCTTGTATTCCGATTCCATTGATCGGTACGGCTCAGAACCCGTCGGCATTCCCGAGGGTACGTTCAAACCCTACGACGTCGCCTTCGGTGTTTCGTACGCCCATCCTCTGGGTGAGAGTTTTGCCGCCGCGGCGACCGCCAAGTTCATTTACGAGAAGATCGACGAATACTCCGACACCGGGTTCGCTTTCGATTTCTTTCTCACGCACAAGTCTCTCATCGAGGGTCTGATGTTCGCGGCCAGCGCGACCAACGTGGGCGGGCAGATGAATCTCCGCGCCGAACCTTTCGACCTGCCGACGGCTTTCAGGGTGGGGGCGGCCTGGACCCCGGTGGGGGATTTTTTCCAGGAAAAAGTGACCATTGCCGGTGATGTGGTTTTTCCCAACGATTCCAACGAAAAAGCCCATGTGGGGGCGGAGTGGAATATCATTTCCGAATTCTCCCTGCGGGCGGGCACGCGGATAAACTACAAGAACCAGGGTTTGACCGCGGGAGCCGGCTTCCGGGCCGGGGTGCTGGGCGTGGATTACGCTTACGAGCAATCGACCGTCGATGGTTTCGACGATGGACACAAATTTTCACTCAACCTGGTTTGGTAGGTTTGGACCCCATTCCGCGGGGTGAGGTCGCGCTGTTTTGCTGCTCAGAGCTCCGGGAGCGGGTCCTGGTCGAAATCCAGGAGGCGGAATTCGTCCCTCTGGAGAAGGCCGTAACCGAGCGTGTCGAGCCAACCGGGCAGGCAGGCCATCTGCAGGGAGCCGGCTTCGATCTGGAAGCCGTGGTGGAAATGACCCATGACCATGAGATCCCAGGTTTCGGCATCCTGATTTTCGAGCCATTTGTGGGCCCTGATCACGATCTTGGATGCTTCGTCCCGGGTAGCTGACCTGCTTCTGCCACTGAGCCAGGTGCTCAGGGCGAAAAGGATTTCCGGGTGGAGGGATTTAGCCAGAACAATTCCTGCCCGGGTGCGCACCACCGTCCTGAAGGAACTGTAGGCCCAGTCGAATTTCAGAAGGCCGTCGCCATGGGTAAAGCGGAGGCGCCGGTTTCCGAAGCGGATGATTTCTGTTTCGCCGGTGAGGCTGCAGTCGTACCTTTGGTGCATGAAGCCTGCGGCCCAGATATCGTGGTTGCCCCCGATGAAGTGGATTCTGGTCCCCGAATCACGAACCCGGTCCAGGCCCTGGAGGATGGTGTCATAACCCTTCAGGCGGAAATGGGGATAATCGAACCAGAAATCGAAGATGTCCCCGAGCAGGACGAGATGGTCCGCCCTGGCTGCCAACTCAAGCAGTTCCAGGAATCTGTCCACACGCCGGCGCTCGGTCTGATCGGGGTGCAGATGGAAATGGGAATCGGCCACAATGATGGCCGTGGGTTGTTTTAAATCATTCATGCCGCATAATCTGCAGGATCATTGCGGCGGTGGCAACAGGAATCGGGATCCAGGCAGGACAAGGAGACGATCATGTCACTCTTCGACGACGTGAAAAAGAATCTGATGGAATGGTACGCCGTGTCATCGGACAAGACCACCGAGGTGGCCCGTATCACCACCCGGCGTTATGACAAATTCGGGATCAGCCGGGATATCGAACGCCAATTCAGCGAATTGGGCAGCCTCATCTACAATGGGATGAAGGAGGAGCGTCAGGATTTACTGGCATTTCCGGCCGTCCACACGCTCCTGGAGCGCATCAAGGGTCTGGAAGATGAACTGCGCGTGAAAAACGAGGAAATCCAGGATATCCAGGATGAATTCAGTCAGCGTCGAGCCCACACCGCCGCCGCGGGCAATGTTTCGGAAACCATTCTCACCCAACCAGTTCTGGACGAAGGGGGAGAGGATTCGGCCATCCTGGTCGAGCCGGTTGTGGTCGATGTGGAAGAACCCGCCGCCGCCGAGGCCGTTGGGGAACAGAAGGCCGAAGAATCCGATCCTGAAAAAGAGGGTTGACAGATCAATCAGTTTCGGATACGATTTATTTGTTCCCTGTAACGCTCGGGATTCCCTCCCACGGGAAGACCGGGTAGCATTGCTCCTTCACCGGTTTCCGCACTCAACGGACGGTGAAACGTAATGCAGTTTGGACCGAACAATTCCAGAGGGTCACACCGACCAGTAGCTTTGGCTCCGCGGAGCCCAAGCCACGAGTTTGTGGGGCCTTTTTTGTTTGGTCTGTTTCTTTTGGGTCTGGTTGTTTTTCTCGGCGCCCTGCAGCCCGGCGCGGCTCAGGGTGAGGTGAACGGCGATTTCCCGGACTCCCCCTTCGTAGCTGTCAGCAAGGCCGTTCGGCCCGCGGTGGTCAACATCCGGATCATCCGTTCCACCAACTCATCTGGCATGGGCACGGGGTCCCTTCAGGAGATGTACCGCAGGTTTTTCCCCGATGAGGAAGGCAAGGGCGGCCGCTTCGAATCTCCCTCGACCGGTTCGGGGTTCGTGGTCGATCCGGGCGGTGACATCCTTACCAATCATCATGTCATCGACGGGGCCGATGCCATTTTCGTCCGCTTCAGCGGTGAAAAGAGGGAATACCGGGCTGAATTGCGCGGGACCGATCCCAATACCGATCTTGCCCTGTTGCGGATCGATCCAGCCGGCCGCCGGTTGCCGGTGCTCGAGTTCGGAGATTCCGACAAGGTGGAAGTGGGGTCCTGGGCCATTGCCATCGGGAATCCCTTCGGCAATCTGGAAAGCACTCTGACCGTCGGCGTGGTGAGTGCCAAAGGCAGGGGAGACCTGCAGATAGGTGGGCTGACACCCCGCTACCAGGATTTCATCCAGACCGATGCTTCCATCAACTTCGGAAACAGCGGCGGTCCCCTGGTGGATGTCCGGGGCCGCCTGATCGGGGTGAACACGGCCATCAATCAGCGAGGACAGGGGATCGGTTTCGCGGTTCCCAGCAATCTGGTGACAAGCATATATCGCCAGTTGCGCGAGCATGGCCGGGTTATTCGGGGTTATCTTGGGATTACGACCGAGGATGTGGTCCAGGTGGTTGGGGAAGAGGTTCCCGGCGAACCGGATTCCGGTGCCCGGGTCGTCAGCATCGTGAACGATTCTCCCGCCGCGGCGGGAAATCTGCAGGCCGGTGATGTGGTTGTGGAGTATTCGGGGCAGAAGGTGGAATCCCGCCGTCAGCTCCTGTTCCTGATCGCCGCCTCGCAACCCGGCCAGGATGTTGAAATAGTAATTATTAGGGACGGTAAACGGAATGGATTCCAGGTGCGTCCCGTGGAATGGATACAGGAGGAGTCCGAAGCGGTTGCCGCTCAGGCGGCCCTTTGGCTCGGCATGGAGGTAGCTTCCATCGCAGGAGGGGACCCACGGGTGGCCCGCCTCATCGAAGCTCTTGGTGTTGCCGTCACGACCGGAGTCATGGTCGTAGCGGTGCAGGATAGCTCACCCGCCGCGGAAGCCGGTATCCGCCCGGGAGACGTTGTGGTTTCCATTGCCGGACATGAAATCATCGACCTGGAGTCCTATGACCAGGTCCGGACGCTTCTGGCGCCCAGCCGTGATTTCCTGTCCGTTCTCGTGAAGACGGGAAACATGGAGAACTACCTTTCGATCCAGCCACGTCACGGTGGACTGGAAAATTGACAGTAAACCCCCACGCTGGCACGGAGGAATCCAATGGCTGGCCGAAGAAATATATTACCAGCGATGCACGAGAAGGGCCTTGAGGTCTATTTCCGTGACATCAACCGTTACGACCTGATCACCCGTGAAGATGAAGTCGCCCTCGCCCTGCGGATAAAAGCTGGTGAGGAAGAGGCGCTTCAATGCCTGGTCAGAGCCAATCTTCGGTTCGTGGTTTCGGTGGCCAAACGGTACATCAACCAGGGATTGATGCTTTCGGATTTGATCAACGAGGGCAACCTGGGGCTCCTGAAGGCGGCCCACCGCTTCGATGAGAAGCGTGGCTATCGGTTCATTTCCTATGCCGTGTGGTGGATTCGTCAGTCGATCATGCAGGCGCTCCTGGACAAGTCGCGGACCATCCGGCTGCCCCAGAACCAGACCGCCCTGTTGATCAAGATCAGCAGGACCCGGTCCATCCTGCAGAACGAGGGCAATCCCCAGCCCACCCCGGATCAGATCGCCCAGCGGCTTGATCTGGACGTGGCGGATGTCGTTCACGCGCTGCGGTCAGACCGGACTGAACTGGCTCTCGAGGACTCCGGGGCCGAGGGTGGCGACCGTCCGTTGGCCGAGGTGATCCCCGATACCAGCCAGGAACCGCCTGATTTCGCGGTGCTCCAGCGCGGGTTGCGTGAGGACGTTCGGAAATGCCTGGCTGTTCTTTCCGATCGGGAAGCCCAGATCATCATCCAGTACTTCGGTCTGAGCTTCGAAGAGGCCCAGACCCTTGAGGTGATCGGACGGCGTCTCGGGCTGACCCGGGAGCGGATCCGCCAGATCAAGGAGAAGGCCCTGGCCAGGTTGCGCAATTCCAAGGGCAAGGTCCTTTTGTTCGATTACTACTAGAAGAGGGCCGGCCAATTGCGTCCGTTCCGGGTAAATGGGCCCGGATCTCCCCGTGCGGGAGGTCCGGGTTTTTCTTGTCCCGGTGGCCCGCCCCTTGCTGATATACCATCCCAGTGGCCGGAATAGGCTGGTTTGGCCGGAAACAGGATCCATGTTGACAAGTTTTGAACCGGGTGGCATCTTTTGCCGACACATTTTTGCCCCCGGTTGTCCGGCTTGTTGACGGATCAACTTTCCTGCCCGGGGCAGTGTTCCCAGACAATCGTTGTGTTCGCAAACCAATCGCGGTTGGTTAATGAAGCTTAAGAAAAGCTACACTTTTCTATATTTGCCCGAGGATGACGACGCTACCCGGGAATTCCGGGTTCCCCGCTGGAGTATCCTGGTGCCTGCCGGTGTCTTGATCCTGCTGGTGGGGATCGCCGGTCTCTATGCTGCGGGGATCGGGACGGGGAACAGTTGGCTGCCGGGAGGTTCCCGGTACCAGAAGGAGAACCTGGCTCTCATGGGGACCATCGACGGTCTTGAAGGTCAGGTCCTGGTGTTGCGGGATGAAATCGACGGCGTGCGTGAGGTGCAGGACATGATGGCGACCGCCATCAACCTGCCGGCCATCGACGAAGAGACCTTCGCCGCCGGCGTGGGTGGCAGGGGTCACCTCGATTATGCCGACGAGGAAGTTCCAGGGTTGGATCTGGCTTACGGCGATCTCGCCAATTCGGCCGGGGAGGACCTTGAACTGATGCTCCGTCAGGCCAAGATCCAGCGGCAGGGTTATCTGGCCATGCTGGATACCTTGAACGTGCGCGCGGAGGTCCGGCGGAAAATTCCTTCCATCCGTCCCACCGATACCGGCTGGTTAAGCTCCCGGTTCGGGTTTAGGGAGGATCCTTTCACCGACAAACAGACTTTTCATCGCGGCCTCGATTTTTCCATTCCGATGGGGACTCCCATCCGGGTGACCGGTGACGGAGTGATTCTGGCAGTCCAGCAGCAACGAGGGTTCGGTCGGGTGATCAAGGTTGATCACGGCAATGATGTGGTGACCGTCTACGCCCACCTCAGTGAGCAACTGGTCAAAAAGGGAGACCATGTTTCCCGCGGCGACGTCATCGCCAGGTCGGGCAATACCGGCCGCTCTTCCGCGCCTCATCTTCACTACGAGATCAGGATCGGTGGCCGGCCGGTCAACCCCCTGTCCTATATTCTTGATTCCTACGCGGCGCGGGATTGAGATTCCGCCCTTTTTTTCAGATAGCTTCTCAGGTTGTGCCGTAGAGAATGTTTCTACATTCCCTCGTGGCAATTGCCACCACATCGCCCAGGTATCCTCAGCATCCCCGACGGGACATAATCTTCTTGGCGTCTCGTGGGGGCTGTGATAATTTTAGGGACGGATGGGTATGTTCGCGGTTTCGAACGGAATCGATACTCGAGTATACCCTTTTTGAGATCCGCACGGATCGAAGGAGCGGGATTCCATGTGGCTGTCCAGGTGGTTCATTGTCGGTGACGTTTTTCGATTATGGGGTAACGCCTTAGCGATTGCCCGATGTGGTCAATCCACCCGAATTGCACATGTTCCGCTGGTTGCCCTTGTGTTCATGACCTGCATGGCCTGCGCGTGGCCGTCGGCGGTCACCTTTGCCGCATCCGGTCCGGACATTGTTCGGATCCGCCATTTCACTGCTCCCGATCATACCCGTGTCGTGTTGGATCTGAGCGGCCCCGGCTCCTTTGAAGTTCGCCGCATCGGTGGTCCCGACCGAATTGCCGTCAATGTATTACAGGCCGGTTTCACCGGTGAGGGTTCCATTGCCGTGGCCGACGGCCTGGTCCGGCGCATCAGGCGTAATCCCGGAACCAACCGGGCGCAGGTTGTTCTGGACCTGGATCATAAGGCCGAGTTTCGCAGTTTTTCCCTGCCGGCCGCCGACGGCAGGCCTGATCGTATCGTACTGGATGTGCTTCGCCCCGGGTCAGGAGAGATTTCCGACAGCCGGGCCGGAGCGATTCCCGATCCTGTCAGCAGGCCGGCAATCGTTCTTGCACCTCGGCAGCGGCCCTATATGGTGATCATAGATCCTGGTCATGGGGGGTTGGATCCAGGCGCATCCCGGAAGGGGTTGCAGGAAAAGGACGTGGTTCTGGATATTTCGCGGGAGATGGCCCGTTTGATAAATGCCCTGCCCGGTTACCGGGCCCAACTCACCCGGAACGGGGACTACGGGTTGGAATTGTGGCAGCGGGTGGATTTCGCGCGCAGGAAAGAGGGAGACCTCTTCATTTCCGTCCACTGCAATACCCATCCCCGTGCGGCGGTATCCGGCATGGAAGTCTATTTTCTGTCCCTGCAGGGCGCGAGCGATCGGGAAGCCCGGGAATTGGCCGACAAGGAAAACGCGGCGCAGTTGGTCGGCCTGGATCCCGCCAGCCGTCCTGATGACCTGGTCATGGACATCCTGATGGATCTGCGCATGAGTCAGGTCCTGCACCAATCGGCCGGTCTTTCCGAACGCCTGGTGACCGCGGCCAAGTCCAGCAGCGTGGTCGGGGGCAGGAAGGTCAAGCAGGCCGGGTTTCACGTGCTCAAATCCCTGGCCATGCCGTCCGCCCTGGTGGAAGTGGCTTACCTTTCCAACACTGGGGACCGGAAGCTGTTGGCGGACAAGTCCAACCGCAGGAAGATCGCGATGGTCCTGGTGGAGGGCATCCTGGACTGGCGCAGGGACCAGCAGGACCGCTGGCAAATAGCGGGTGTTCCGGCTGAGGTTCCGTCCGGCGTGGAAGTGTCGTTGTGGACTCGTGAATACAAGGTTCGTCGCGGCGATAATCTCTATCGTCTGGCCCTGCGCCACGGGACAACGGTCAAAGAGATTTCCCGCCGCAATAATCTGGAGAACCGATCTATTCTGGTCGGACAGTTGTTGAGATTACCGGAGGTTCAACCGGATCCATGAATCGTCTCGGTCTGAAAATCAGTTGTTTCCTGGTTTCAGTGGTGATCTGGTTCCAGGTGGCGCTTACGACGGACATCGAACAGGTAACTCATTTGCCCCTGAGGGTTGACGGTCTGGTCGGAGACTTGACTGTCACGGGCAGCGATTTCCTGCCGTCCGAGATCAGGGTCAGGGTCACCGGCAGCAAGTGGACGCTTCTGACTCACCAGTATTTCAACCGGTACATCGGTGAAGTCAGGGTCAATCTGGCCAACTACGCGGACACGACGTTTTCCTATCCGCTGAAGCGATCGAATATTTTCACGGATATGCATAATGCGGATATTCAGGGAGAGAGCGTTCTCAAGCTGACCATCGATCATGAGATTTCCAGGCCGATTGCCGTAACCCTGGACGCTGGTGGAGATCTTCCCCAGGGTATGGATTTCGTGACGTCTCCACGGATCATTCCCGATGCTGTGCTGGTTACAGGTCCCTCGCGCTTTTTCCTGGATGATTTGTCCGTGCACACCGATGAAGTGAATCTGGGCCGGATTTCCGAAAACCTGGATCAGGCGTTAAGCCTGAACGTGCCTGGGGAATATCTGGAACTCGACAAAACCGAGGTCCATGTCGAGTTTCGGGTCGGGAAGTTGGAAGATCGAACCCTGGTCAATATTCCGGTGATCGGGTTGGTGGACGCCGGGCGCCCGGATGTGGGGATTTCACCTCCCGTTGCCGACATCATGGTGCGAGGCATCGCGGATTCCGTGAGGGCCTTGACCAAGGATCGGATCTCCGTGATCGTTCCGGTGGATAATCTTCCCGAGGGGAATTTTGTCCTGAAGGGCCAGGTCATTCATCATTTGGATTGGCTCACGTTTCTGCGTCTGGATCCTCCTCAATTCCAGGTGATCGTCGGAAACCCTCCCATCCTGGGGAATGATTCCAATGTTTCTGAGGACGAGGAGAACCAAGGTGAGTGATGATGCCAGGACGGGCAGTTTGGGCGGTGGGGGTCGGCCGATCACTATCCTGGCCGCGGTTCTGGTGCTGGCCCTTGCCCTCGGGGCCCTGCTGTGGCCGGGTGTGGGGCCGACACGGGGACGAGGCGTTTTGCTGGTCTTTGATTCCTCCGGTGATCAGGTCCGGATCACCAACGTCTATGAACCGTTTCTGCATTTCCTGAATGAATTCACCGATCAGCCGTTGGATCTGGCGGTGGTCGGCACTGTCGGCTCCTTTCGGGAAAAGTTGATTGATGGCGCGGATTTCGTGTTTTGTCCCGATGGCCTGGGGCTGACCCTCGAGGCGGGGCAGTATGTCCCGGTCGCGGTTGGCCGCAGGGCCGCTCCCCGGAATCTTCGCCCGCGGGGTGTCCTTGTTTTTCGCAAGTCCGCCGGATTGATAAAGGCACCCTGGTTGTCCCGACCCGAGGTCACCGTTTGCGGGGACTCGGTTTCATTGACCGCGACAGGAGCATGGCGGCGAAAGGATGTTGATGCGGCTTCGGAGTCCGGCACATCAAATGGCTGTTCCTGGGGCCCGGATCCCTACGATCACGCTCCGGCCCTGCACGCCGCCCGCCTGGGTGGCTTCGATTACGCATTGGTTCGACAGTGGGACGCCGACCGTTTTTTTTCCGATGGTCTTTTGTCACCGCTGGAATGGGGCATTGAACTTGTGACTGTTCCGGTGCCCGACATCGTGATTTTCGCTTCACGGTCGGTCGCGGGGAAAACCCGTCTCGCGGTGGGGGATGGTCTGGTTGCCCTTGGCCGGGGTCCGGAGGAACAGCCTCCAGCCGCCCGTGAGGTGCGCAGGGCCATCGGTGGGCTGAACCTGGCTGGTTTCAATCTCCTGGTTGACCCGGATTTCGAGTTTGTGCGCCGGAATTTCGCCGGGAATTGGCCTCCAACCGGGGATTGACCCATATTATCGGCTCCCAGCGACCGTGGGCCGCGGTCGGGACCTGGACCGATACCTGGAAGGGACACCATGAATATCAAATATCGCCGTCTCAAGGGAACCAGGGACATCATGCTCGAGGAAATCGAGCGGTGGCACTGGTGCGAGGCGCGCTGGACCGAGGTTCTGGCCCGGTACGGCTATGGCGAAATACGGACTCCTGTCATTGAACCGACTGATCTGTTCCTGCGCTCGGTGGGCGAGGGAACCGATATCGTGGACAAGGAGATGTACACTTTTGAAACCAAGGGCGGGGAAAGCCTGACCCTTCGTCCTGAAATGACGGCCTCCGTGGTGCGGGCCTATCTGGAAAATGGTCTGATCCGTCAGCCCGGCACGATCAAATTCTATTACATGGCCCCGATGTTCCGCCACGACCGTCCACAGGCAGGGCGATACCGGCAGTTCCATCAGGTGGGGCTGGAGGCCATCGGGTCCGGCAGTCCGGTTTTGGACGCGGAGGTTATCCAGACGGCAATGGCCCTGTTCGAGGCCGTTGACGCGCGCGGTCTCATGGTCAAGGTCAACAGTATAGGCTGTCCGGAGTGTAAGCCGGCTTACGTCAAGGACTTAAGGGTGTTTCTTCAGGAGAACATTGAGTCGGTGCCTGTGAATATGCGGTCCCGGATCGATGTCAATCCGCTGCGGATGTACGACGCGAAGGATGAAGGTGTCCAGGAACTCCTGGCCGGGTTCAAGCCCATCACCGATTCCATTTGTGATGCGTGCCGTGAACACTACGAAATCGTTCTGGCGACTCTCCGCGAACTCGATGTACCCCACGAAGAGGATCCCACCCTGGTGCGGGGGCTGGATTATTATTGCCGGACGACTTTCGAGATCACCGCGACGGCGGGACGCAAACAGAGCAGCCTTTGCGGAGGCGGACGTTATGATTATCTGGTGGAACAGTGCGGGGGGCCGGCCACGCCCGCGATCGGTTTTTCCATCGGAATCGAAAGAACGCTTTTGCATCTGAATGACGACCCGGTGGATCCCCAGCGCAGCCGGCAATCCCAGGTGGACATTTATGTCGCCTGCAAGGGCCTTGATGCCCAGCGCTACGGTTTCGTGAGCGCGGACATTCTTCGGGGGTACTGCCGGGTTGAGGTGGATACATCGGACCGGTCGCTCAAGGCCCAGGCCAAATCAGCCAATCTGCGCCGGGCCCGCTTTCTGCTGACGGTGGGCGAGGACGAAATCCGCAACGACAATCTGCAAATGAAGAATCTTGATACTGGTGAACAAAAGCCGGTGGCCCGGTCTCAACTGCTGGCCGCCGTGCGGGAGGTCCTGGAAGGGTGAATCAGAACAACATGGCATCTGACAACGGAAGCATGAGAACCCACCGCTGCGGCGAAGTGATGGAAAATCTCGTTGGCACCGAAATCAAATTGGCCGGCTGGGCCGGCAGGATCAGGGATCTGGGCGGGGTCGTGTTTGTCGATCTGCGGGATCGGTACGGCATTGTGCAGGTGGTTTTCGAAGACGGAAAGCCCCTGGAGACCGCCAAGGATTTCAAACTGGAATCGGTGCTGGGAATCACCGGTTTGGTGCGTCCCCGTCCCGCTGACATGGTGAATCCGAACAAGGCCACCGGCGCGGTCGAGGTGGTGGCCCACGCGGTCGAGATCCTGAACACCTGCGCTCCTCTGCCCTTCCAGCTGGATCAGGCGGAAAACGCATCGGAGGAGTTGCGTCTGAAATACCGCTACATCCACCTGCGGCATCCGGTGATGGCGAACAACCTGCGGGTCAGGCACCTGGCCGCCCAGGCGGCGCGGCGTTTCCTTTCCGACCGGGATTTCCTCGAGGTCGAGACTCCCCTGCTGATCAAGACCACCCCCGAAGGGGCCAGGGATTACGTGGTGCCGAGCCGGATCCACCACGGTCAGTTCTATGCCCTGCCGCAATCTCCCCAACTCTACAAGCAGATCCTCATGGCCAGTGGTGTGGACCGTTATTTTCAGCTGGCCCGTTGCCTGCGCGACGAGGACCTCCGGTCGGATCGCCAACCGGAGCACACGCAAATCGATCTGGAAATGAGCTTCGTGGGTGAAAACGACATCTACGAGGTGGTGGAGCGGATGATGACCGCGATTTTCGCCGAGGCCGCCGGGATAGATCTGACGACGCCCTTCCCGCGCATCTCCTATGACGACGCCATGGACATGTACGGTTCCGACAAACCCGATCTCAGGTTCGGCTGCCCCATCATCAATGTCGATGATCTGGTTCCGGGTTGCGGGTTCGGGGTGTTTGAAAAGGCCTTGGCCGACGGCGGCACCGTACGGTGTCTGAATGCCCACGGTCTGGCGGACTGGAGTCGTAAACAGGTCGATGAAATGGAGGAGCTGGTCAAGAAGAAGGGGGCCTTCGGGCTGGCCCGGGCCAAGGTTGCTGCCGCGGGTCTGGAGACGGGAATCGCCAAGTTCCTCGGTGAGGATTTCCAGGCGCAGCTGACTGAACGCGCCGGTTGCCAGGAAGGGGATCTCGTTCTTTTCGTGGCCGGTGAAACCGGTATGGTCCGCGAGGCCCTGGGCGCCCTGCGTCTGGAACTGGCTGCCCGGGC
>JAGLCY010000126.1 GCA_023270185.1 Candidatus Krumholzibacteriia bacterium
CACATGTTCACACAGCCCCGCGTCGAGGATATGGAAGGATTGGAAGACGATCCCGGCGCAGGCCGCGCGCAGCTCTATGATCTGGTCTGCAACGGAGTGGAGCTGGGTTCCGGCAGTATCCGGATCCATCAGCGGGAATTACAGGAACGGGTTTTTCGCATCGTCGGCATGTCCGAGGAGGAATACCTGGCCAAGTTCGGTTTCTTCCTGGATGCGCTCGGTTACGGAGCGCCTCCGCACGGGGGCCTTGCCCTGGGTCTTGACCGGATCGTCATGCTGCTGACGAACAGCCCGTCACTGCGGGAAGTGATCGCCTTTCCCAAGACGACACTCGCGTCCGGCCTGATGGACAACAGTCCGGGGCCCATCAGCGACGCCCAGCTCGAGGAATTGCATTTGCAGATCGCACAGAAGTCTCCGGACGATCCGAAAGAAGGTTCATGAGCAAGCGGAAGGGTGATGGCGACTTCGAATCGGTGGTTGAGACGATCATCGATATCGAGGGTGTGGACCAGCTTGGTCTGCTGGGCGCGCGAGACGTTAACCTCAGGTTTCTCGAAGAGAAATTCGGCGGTACCTTGACCGTGCGAAAAGACCGGCTGTTGTTACGCGGGCCCGGTGAACGTCTGGACCTGGTACGCGAAGTCCTTGAGGACCTCGTGGAGCGGGTGCGGCACGGGCAGCTCGTGGACAGCGTGACCCTGCGTTATCTGTGGGAGCAGCGGGCAGGTCAGCGGGAACCGGAACCGGACATCCAGCAGGACGAGGATCCGTTGCTGTTCGCCAGCGGCAGCCGGCAGGCCGTGCGGGTCAAGACCCTCGGCCAGCAGGCCTATGTGAAGGCCGTGCACGATTACGATGTGGTGTTTTCGGTTGGTCCGGCCGGAACCGGCAAGACCTTTTTGGCCGTGGTCATGGCCATGGATTACCTGAAGAGGCAACTGGTCGACCGAATCGTCCTGGTTCGGCCGGCGGTCGAAGCCGGAGAACAGCTTGGTTTTCTGCCGGGAGATCTTCAGGAAAAGATCAATCCCTATCTGCGGCCCCTGTTCGATGCCCTGTCCGACATAACAGGAGCGGCCAAGGTTGCCCGTTTCATGTCCAGTGGGATCATCGAGGCTTCTCCCTTGGCTTACATGCGCGGTCGCACCCTTAACAACGCTTTCGTAATTCTGGATGAGGCCCAGAACACCACCCTGGGTCAGATGAAGATGTTCCTGACTCGCCTGGGCGTCCAGTCCAAGGCGGTGGTCACCGGCGACATCACACAGATCGATCTGCCGGATAAAAGGAAATCGGGTCTTGTCCTGGTGCGGGATATCCTTAGCCATACGGAAGGTGTGGCCTTTGTGGATCTGGACGGCCGGGATGTGGTGCGGCATCCTCTGGTCCGCAGGATCGTTGATGCTTTTGAGGCCGCGGGTGTGACCACGGACGGTGACTGAAAATCCGGAACAGGATGGAAGGAAGGATCATGGCCAAGTGGTGGCAGGGGTTGCGGGAATGGATGACTTCCGACGGTTCTATCCGAGAGGGAAGAGCTGCCGGCAGGACCGCCGGGAAATCCTCTGGTAAATCTTCTGGTAAATCCTCTGGTAAATCCTCTGTCATAGGGGAAACAACAAAGGTGGACCGTTCGCTGGCCTGGGCCTTGGGCATGGGACTGGTGCTGCTTGCCCTTCATCTGGTTCTTTTTCTCCCGGTGCCCCGGATTTCGATGGATTTCCCCGAGTTCGACCAGCTCGCGGACAGGGAGATCAACGCGCCCTTTTCTTTCGAGGCTCCCTTGTTGGAATATGATGTCCAGCAGCTAAAGAACATTAGGGTGACGGAGGTGCCTCCGGTCCTGGTCCAGATGGAACGGGGATCGGGGCAGCCCGGAAACGTCAGGATGGAACTCCTGTTCGACGCCTTGGCGGAAGTCATCGCCGACACCTCCGCCGACAAGGAGGAAAAGGTCGGATTGCTCGCCCTCCAGTATCCCACCGTTCTTCCTGATCAGTTCCTGAATCTTCTCGCCGGCGCCCAGCCCGATTCCCTGGTCGACCGGCTCGAACGGGCATGGTCCAACGTGATGCGCCAGGGAGTGGTTGACAGGTTAACCGCGAGTAATTCCGACCGGGTGGTTGTTCTGACCGCGCAGGCTGAAATCTTCCGTGGAAAAACGGAAATCATCGTGCAGGCCGACCTTGAGGAACGGTTGTTCCATGAACTTCGTTCCGCGAGCCTGAAACCCAAAACCGCCAGTCTTGCGGCCAGCATCATGACGCCTTTGATTTCACCCAACCTCATCTATAATGACGATGAAACCAAAATGCGACGGGAGGCGGCCAGAAAAGCGGTGCCCAAGACCAGGGAATTCAGGAAGGGTGAACGCATTGTCGATCAGAGTGTGCGGGTCACAAAACAACAGGTCCTGTACCTCGAAGAACTGCAGAGCCTTCTGGTGGCAAGGGGAGGAGGAGACGACGGCCCCCGGCGTGTGTCGCGCTTCATTGTCAGGGGTTTGCTGGTGGCCGTGACCCTGGGCCTGTTCGGTTGGCTGGCCTTGATTCATTTCCCGAATCGCCTGCGCAGTCTGAGATTCCTGATCGCCTTGGCCCTGTTTGTGGCCGTCTACCTGGTCGGCGCCTCGTTCGCTTTGAGTCGACCGGCCCTGGGACCCTTGGCGGTGCCGGTGATCCTGTTGTCCCTGTTCGCAACCGTGCTGTTCAAGGACCGGGTGGGTTACACCACGACTCTGCTTGGAGTGACGTTGCTTGCCTTCCTGCCGCAGGTAGGGGCCGGAAGCATTTTCACGTGGTACATCCTGGGCATGGTGACCGTGATATCGGTCCGTCGGGTTCAGAAACGCAGCCAGTTCTATCAGGCCATCCTTTTGCTGACTGCCCTGTCGGTGAGTCTGGTCTTTCTTTTGGGCCCTGATTCCTTCGGCAGTAAAGGTGGGGGCGGTTATATCTATCTGGTTGGTTTGTCTTCACCTATGTTGCTGGTGATGTTGGGGCTCTTCCTGTTGCCGGTCATCGAGCCGCCGGTGGGGGTATGCTCCGACCTGACCCTGCTCGAACTCTCGGATCTGAATCATCCCTTGCTGAAGCGGATGGCGCTCGAGGCCCAGGGAACCTATCACCACAGCCAGGTCGTGGGCCAGCTTGCCGAACACGCGGCCAGGGCTGTCGACGCCAACGCGCTTTTGACCAGGGTCGGGGCCCTTTTTCACGACATCGGCAAGATGGAAAAACCCGAATACTACGTGGAGAACCAGCGGCCCGAATTCAACAAGCACGACGAGTTGAGTCCGAGCATGAGCGCTCTGGTGATCGCGGCCCACGTCAAGGACGGGATGGAACTGGGCCGGAAATGGCGGTTGCCCCGGATGGTGATCGATTTCATCCCCGAGCACCACGGCACCCTGGTCATGGAATATTTCTATCACAAGGCAATCGAGGGTGAAGGCAACCAGACAGTCAAGGTGGATGATTTCCGTTACCCCGGACCCAAACCCCAATCCCGCGAAACCGGGATCCTGATGTTGGCCGACGCCGTGGAGGCGGCCACCCGGGCCCTGGCCAAACCCACCCCGAGCCGGATCAGGGAAATCACCAAGCAGATCATCGACAAGCGAATGCTCAGCGGGGAATTGGACGAGTCCGGATTGACCCTCAGTGATCTGGCCGACATCCGGGAGGCCTTCATTCCTCTGCTGACCGGTATTCATCACGCGCGCATCGTTTATCCCGGTCAGAAGGACAGGGACGGCGACCGCGTTCCCGAGCGCCGGGGCGAACGAAAGGCCGGGCTGTGATTCTGCGATTGGTGGACAGACGGACCGATCCCGACACGGACCGATACGATTGGTCGGAGGGAGGGGCCGGGGCCGAACTGTTGGCCGGTCTGGTTGGACAGCTCGGCCAACCGGACTGGGAGATCGATGTGGTGCTGGTGAGTGACGAGGCCATGGCCCGGTTGAATGAGGATTTCAGAAAAGCGCCGGGGGTGACCGACGTCCTTTCCTTTTCCTATCTGCAGGGCACCGGGCCTGGCCCGGCCGACCTGGTCGGTGGCCAGGGCCATGCTTTAAGCAATCTGTGGCTGGACACCCTCGCGGAGTCCCGGGAGAATGGGATCGCCCTGTCCGTGGGGGAAGTTGTCCTGGCTCCCGGGTTCATCTCCGAAAGATGCCGGGATAACGGGTGGTCCCTGGAACACGAGATTCCCCTGCTGTTGGTCCACGGAATTCTGCACATCCTGGGTTGGGATCACGCAAGCGAAGATGAGACCGAGGCCATGCGGTCCGTGGAGGAGAAAATTCTCGCGGTCGAGGGCCTGCCCCATCCTCTTCGTGAAAGGAGTTGACCCACTGATGGAAGGCACGGGAACCATCTTCCTGGCGGCCGGTTTCTGGCTGGGCGCGATGTTCATGGGCGGACTGATGACTGCCCACTACAGGGTCAGTGGTCTGTTTCGCAACGGACTGCTGGACAACGATACCCTGGGGCCGATTCTGCGGGATTTTCTCGAGAATGATCGTCGCTTCCAGGTGACCATCGGAACCCTCTACCTCGTTTTTACCCTGGTGGGCGCTTTTGCCTGGGGCCATTACCTGGACCATTTGTGGTCCGGTGCCCTGGACCCGATGTTTTACCTCCTGTACGCGTCCACTGCCATTTTGGCCTGGAGTCTGGGGGGTCTGGTCTTCAAGATGCTGGCTGCCGGCACCGCGTTCGACTACGCTCGCATCGTTGGCACTCTTATTTATCCACTGAACTGGCTGTTGCGGCCCTGGACCACCCTGATGCTGCTGGTCATGGATAAACTGGACGACACCCTGTGGACAGCTGAGATGCAGCCCCACCTGTCGGCCGGGGAGATCCGAAGCCTCATAAATGTGGACGGCGAAAACGTAGTGCTCGACGAGGACGAAAGGGAGATGATCCACAGCATCTTCGCCTTCCATGACACGGCTGTGCGGGAGATCATGATCCCACGCATCGACATGGTGGCCCTGGATGGGGATTCCGATCTGGCGGGAACCATGTCCTCGCTTCTGGCCAGCGGACATTCGCGGGTGCCGGTTTACGAGGGAAGCGTCGACAAGGTGGTTGGCATCCTCTATTCGAAGGACCTTTTGAAACTCTTCGGGGATGAAGGTTTCGCCAGCGGGGCCTTCAACCTGAAAAGCCTGGTGCGACCAGCCTATTACATTCCCGAGAGCAAGAAGATCGACGAGGTGCTAGACGAATTCCGGGGCAAGCGTATTCACATGGCGGTGGTGATCGACGAATACGGGGGGACGGCCGGACTTGTGACCCTCGAGGATGTGATAGAGGAGATAGTGGGTGAGATCGAAGACGAATTCGATGCCGAAGAAAAGCTGCTCACTTGGGTTGATGAATCGACTGTGCGCCTGGATCCGAAGATCAATCTCGAGGACCTCGAGGAGGTTCTGGGAGTCACTTTCGGGGCCGCCGATGGTGTCGAGACAAGTGAGACCCTGGGTGGTCTGATCTACGAGGCGGCGGGGAACGTGCCCCAAAAGGGTGATCAGGTTGAGGTGGCGAATTTTGTTGTCCAGGTGGAGGAAGTGGCCGATCAGAGGATCCTGCGGGTTCTTCTCAAGGCCGTCGAACCCATGCCCGGTTTCCACAGGCGGGATGAGGGATGAGGTGCCCGCGCGGAGCGCCGACAACATTCAGCGGGGAATGGCGTCATGTATAAATTCCTGCAAAGACATTTCCTGACGGGGCTTCTGGCCATCACGCCTCTGGCCATCACTTCCTGGATCCTTTGGCGTTTCTACGTATTGGTCAGCGCGACGATGCGTCCCTGGCTGCAGCGGATTCCCGCCATCACCGAAACGTATCCCGAATTCCTGCTGACGTTTTTCGGGGTAGTGGTTTTTGTCCTGTTGATCACCATTGTCGGCCTGTTCACCCGCAACCTGATCGGGATTGCCTTTTTCCGGGTCCTGGAGCGGTTTTTCGAACAGATTCCCGTGGTGAAGAGTGTTTTTTCCGCGATCAAACAGATTGCCGAGGTCTTTTTGAGGGACCGCCGCACGGCTTTCCAGAAGGTGGTGCTTTTCGCCTATCCCCGGCAGGGTCTGTATTCGATCGGATTCGTGACGCAGGACGAACCGGGAAACAGCCTGGTCAACGTTTTCCTGCCCACAGCCCCGAACCCCACCAGCGGTTTCATGCTTCTGGTGCCGCGCCGGGAACTGGTGGAACTGGGAATTCCCGTGGAGGATGCCATCAAGCTGATCGTCTCCGGGGGTTCCATCATGACTGCCGAACAGGCCCACTTCATTGAGCATAATGTGCAACAACTAGCAGCCGCGGAGCAGGTGGACTTGCCTGGAAAGGACCTGGAAAAGTGAAAGATGGAATTCCAGACAGCCCGGACCTGGACAAGACGGACGAAATGGTTCTGGACCCGACGAACCTGGATGCCGAGCGCCATGCGCTGGAGTTGAAGTTCGAAGAGCTGGTGGGTGAGGACGACTCCGGGGCGTTGCGCGAACTCGCCCTGGGGCTGAGCCCCGGCGATCTGTCCGAGATCCTGCGTCCCCTGAGTGTGGAAGACACGTCTCGTATCCTGCGTATGTTGCCGCCCGACCCGCTGGCCGAGGTTCTCAGTGAGATCGACAACCGCAGCCAGAGTGCCCTGTTCGCCCTTCTGGACATCGACGAGATTGCCGACATCATCGAGGAAATGCCCTCCGATGAAGCTGCGGACGTGATCGGCGAGTTGGATACCGACCAGGCCGCCGAGGTGCTGGCGGCGATGGAAGAGAACGAACGCATCGAGGTCGCGGATCTGCTGCAATACCCGCCGGAAACCGCCGGCGGTCTGATGGGCAAGGAATTCGCGACGTGTAATGACAGTCAGACCGCCGGGCAGGCGGTGGCGGTCCTGCGCGAACTGGACGAGGACGACCTCGCCGCGACCCATTTCGTCTACGTGCTGGATAGTCGGGGTCATCTGGTCGGCCGGCTGCCCCTGATCAGCCTGCTGCTTACCGAACCCGGTACAATGATCAAGGAAGTGATGGAGGCGGACCCCCTGTACGTGGAGGTGGATCTCGATCAGGAAGAGGTGGCCGGCTTTTTCCAGACCCATGACCTGATTTCGCTGCCCGTGGTCGACCACCGCATGAGGATGGTGGGCAACATCACCGCCGATGACGTTCTGGACGTCATGGAAGAGGAAGCCACTGAAGATATTTCCCGTCTGGCCGGAGTGAGCAAGGAAGAGTTCGGGGAGCAGTCCAGCTTCCGGGTTGCGCAGTCCCGGTTGCCCTGGCTGCTGGGAGCATTGCTCGGCCAACTCGGCGCCGTTCTGGTCATGTCGCATTATGAAAAAAGCATCGAGTCAATGGTGGCCCTGACCTTCTACATCCCCATGATCATGGCCACTGCCGGCAACATCGGGATCCAGACTTCTTCGGTCGTCGTGCGGGGATTGGCTACCGGGGAGGTGGATTTCTACCATCTCGGCCGTCACCTGATGCGCGAACTCGGCACCGCGGTAATGACTGGTGTAGCCGTGGCCGGATTCATCTATCTGATTTCCTGGGTGGTCAGCGGCGATCCCAGCCTGTCCCTGGTATTGAGTCTGGCCATGCTGATGGTCGTGCTTTTCGCGGCCATGGCCGGCTCGGGAATTCCCTTGATGCTCCATCGCTTCGGCATCGATCCCGCGGTTGCCACCGGGCCTTTCATCACCACCGCCAATGACTTCGTCAGCATGGTCATCTATCTGGGATTGGCCTCCCTGATGTTGAGCCTCGGACACGGAGCCTGACCATGGGTGTCATGTCCCGTCCCGCGGCCTGTACCGAGGCTCTGGTGTTGCGGGTCTGGCCCTGCGGAGAAACCAGTGCCGTGGCTTCCCTGCTCACCCTGGACCACGGGTATATCAAGGTGATCGCCAAAGCGGCCCGTGGTCCGCGGTCGAGCCTGAGGCCACTGATCGAGCCCGGGCGCCTGGTGACCGTCGAATTCAGTCTTGACCCTGGTCGGGAGCTTCAGTTTCTGCGGGGGGGCGGAGTGGATCTGGATCCCATGGGTGATGGCGCCACCCTGGAACGGTCGGCGTATCTCCTGGGCGCGCTGGAACTCGTGGACCGATGCCGTCCCATGGGAGGTGTCGGCCCTCACGATGGCGAGGCCGCCGCCGCGGGGGATCTGTTTGCCGTTTGCGGACGCTTCGTGCGGATGTTATCGTCCCGGACCTGCACTCGAATGGCTTTGCTCTTTTTTGCCTTCGAATGGGAATTGCTGGCTCGGCACGGTTTGGCTCCCGAAGTTTCAGCGTGTGTTACATGCGGCCGGGACCGTACGGAATGGGAAGCTTCCACCCTGCGGTTCAACCCTGCCGAAGGGGGTGTCGTCTGCGGCGCCTGTGTTCTTGGCGGGGGGGTGAACGCTGGACAGCCTCTCGGGGAAGAAGCTCTGGACCATCTGAGGGACATGGCCCGCGGCGGCATCGATCTGGATGGTGCCGGGGGCGAAGGTCCGGCCCTGTCACGACCTTTGCGCCGCGAACTGGGCGGGCTGCTGCACAGGTTCCTGGGTTATCACCTGCCAGGTTATCGTCTGCCCGCGGCATTGGAATTGCTGCGGGCCCGAAAGGACAGCTCAGGATGATGGAATATCAGCAGATGATCGCCAATCTCCAGAAGTTCTGGAGTGACTATGGCTGCGTGATTGCCCAGCCATACAATAGTGAGGTCGGGGCCGGGACCTTCAATCCCAACACCTTTTTGCGCGCGCTGGGCCCGGAACCCTGGAAAGTGGCCTACGTCGAGCCGAGCAAAAGGCCCAAGGACGGCCGTTACCTCGAAAATCCCAACCGGGTCCACCAGTTTCTGCAGTACCAGGTCATTCTCAAACCCAACCCCGCCAACAGCCAGGAATTGTATTTGGAATCGCTGCGCTCCCTGGGGATCAATCCCGCCGAGCACGACATCCGCTTTGTGGAGGATGATTGGGAATCGCCCACCCTGGGGGCCGCGGGTCTGGGTTGGGAGGTCTGGCTCGACGGGATGGAAGTGTCCCAGTT
>JAGLCY010000127.1 GCA_023270185.1 Candidatus Krumholzibacteriia bacterium
ACCTATTTCCAGCAGGTCGGTGGCGTGCGTTGCAAGCCCGTGTCGGTGGAACTCACCTACGGTTTATTGAGGCTGTGCATGTTCATCCAGGAAGTGGACCATCTGAAGGATATTCTATGGGGAGGCGGCTTGACCTGGGGTGAAGTGATGGGGCAGTCCGAAAAGGAATATTCCGCCTTCAATTTCGAACATGCGGACGTTGCCATGTATCGTCGGCACTTTGACGACAAGGAAACTGAAGCCCGGACCCTGTTGGAGGCCGGACTCATTCATCCCGGCTATGACGCGGTCATCAAGTGCAGTCATATTTTCAACGTTCTCGAGGCGCGCGGCGCCATCTCGGTGACCGAGCGCACCGGTTTCATCACCAGGGTGAGAAATCTTTCCCGCACCGCTGCCCGCGGCTATGTCCAGAGTCGCGAGGAACTGGGCTTCCCCCTCCTCAAGGAGCAACAGGCCGAATGAGCCAGCTAGACAACCAGACGCCAGCCACGGACTCCCTGCCGTTCCTTCTGGAAATCGGGAGCGAGGAAATTCCCGCCCGCTTTATCGGGGAGGCCATGGCGGAACTTCGCCGCCTTTCGGAGGAAGCCCTGGCGGCCGCCCATTTGTCCGCCGAAGGTATCCGGGTGGTGGCCACGCCCCGCCGGATGGCCCTGCTGATCGATCGGATGAGCGTCAGACAGCCCGATCGCGAGGTGGAGATCAAGGGGCCCCCCGTATCGGTTGCCTTCGACACCGACGGGAATCCGACACGGGCAGGTGAAGGTTTCGCCCGCAAGGCGGGGATCGATCTCGCTTCCTGTAATCGCGGCAGCGACAAAAGGGGGGAGTTTCTGCTGGCCCGCAAGACGGAGACCGGCCTGCCCGCAAGCGACGTACTGGCTGAAATCATGCCCCGGGTCATCATGTCAGTTCCCTTCCGGAAGGTGATGAGGTGGGGAAACCATGATCTGGAGTATCCCCGCCCTCTGCAATGGCTCGTGGCCCTGCTGGGGGACCAGGTCGTGCCGCTGCGGGTTGATTACCTGGCTGCCGGCCGAACCTCACGCGGTCATCGGACCCTTGCCCAGGATCGCCCGGTTGAAATTCCGGAGCCCGGCCGTTACCTGGACATCATGCGCGAAGTCGGAATAATTGCCGACCAGGCCGAGCGCGTGGAATTGATTCGAACCGGCCATGCCCGCGAGTTGGAGGCCTACGATCCGAACGCGCTCCTCATCGAGGATGAGGATCTTCTGACCGAGGTGGCCTTCCTGTGCGAATTCCCCACTCCTTTCCTGGGTTCCTACAATGAGGATTATTTCGCCCTGCCCTCCGAAGTCATCACCACGGCCCTGAAGGCCCACCAGCGGTATTTTTCCATCGGTTCGGCAAGCGCCCCCGGCCTGCTGCCCCGGTTCGCGGCTGTCCGCGACGGAGGTGCAGACCATCTGGAAAACGTGGTCCGGGGCAATGAGAGGGTGCTGAACGCCAGATTGGCCGACGCCCTCTTCTACTGGGATTTCGACCAGAAAAAATCTCCCGACGAATTCCGCTCGATGCTGGGTAATGTCACCTGGCTGGAAGGTTTCGGTTCGGTGGGGGACAAGTCCGGCCGCCTGACCGGCTTGGCTGCCTGGCTTTGGGACAATGGAATGGGGGATGGGAAACAGGCGCCCACGGCCCTTGTCCGGGCGGCGGAAATCTGCAAGAGCGACCTGGTCAGCGAGATGATCAGGGACGGCAAGGAATTTACCAAACTGGAAGGGTTTATCGGATCCTGCTATGCCGCCAGGGCAGGAGAATCCGAGGAAGTCTGCCGGGCCATCGAAAGGCACTACTTCCCCCGGTCCGCGACAGGGGAGGTGCCCGTTGACCGGATCAGCAGCTGTTTGTCGGTGGCTGACCGGTTGGATAACGTGGCCGGGTGCTGGCTGGCGGGATTCGCCCCCACCGGGGCCAAGGATCCTTACGCCTTGCGCCGCCATGTCCTGGCCATTCTGAGAATCCTTCTGGATCTGGGGGCGCGAGTCGATCTGGAGGCTGCCCTGAAAGAGGCCATGGGCCCGGTGGCCCAATTCACTGACGGGCAAGGGGTTTCCGTTGCCCTGGAACAGATCCATGACTTTGTACGGACTCGCATGGCCGGGTATTTCACCGATAACCTGGACTGCAGCCCCGAAGCCGTGCGGGCCGTGCTTCCAGTGCGCTGGAGCGATCCGCAGGATGCCCTGGCCTGGACCAGGGCTTTGGCCGGTTATCGCGATAGGGAGGATTTCCAGCTTCTGGCAACAGGGTTCAAGCGGTGTCGAAATATCCTGAAAGGTGATGTCCTTGCCGTGGATGAGTTGGATAATTGCCTGGAAAGGTGGCTGACAGGGGGGCGGGACCGTGGCGGAGAGGGCTTCGGGGGCCTGACCGAGCCCGCTGAAATTGAATTGAGGGATCAGGTAACCGCGGCGGTTCCTCAGCTGGTCAAAGCCGAAGCTGCCGGAGATTATGCCCGGGTTTTTGCTGTTTTTTCGGGTCTGGGGCCCGCCATCGACGCGTTTTTCGACACTGTGCGGGTCAATGTGGAGGATGAGGCCCTGCGCCGGGTTCGGCACGGTTTCCTGAGGGAAATTCATGGCCTTTTCGTCCGATACGCTGATTTCAGCCAGGTTGCGCCCCTCGAATAGCTTTTCTGTTACTGAGGGGCTTTTCCGAAAATTGACCATTTTTTGCACAAATACTATTGACTCGCATCCCCTTTTGCGTTAAAGTCATCTTGCGACTCACAGACAAAAGTTCCCATCTCTTGAGGTGCGCTGTCCCTGTTTTCCACTCTCAATTCAGATCAATCACTTGACACCTTGTTCACTCGTCACCATAGGTCTGCATCTTTTGAAGGAGGTCTCGCTCGATAGCGCAGTTACGTCTGTGCTGAAAGTTGAGGGAATCCTTTTGTCGCCCGTTAACGTGCAGGGTGGCGCCTGAATTACGCCGCTTCTGCACTGCAATCGTTCGCCTAACCATGTGTTGACAGCAGACGTCAACGATGGGGGGAAAATAATGAAGAAATTCACCATGTTCGCTTGTCTCGCGCTTGCCTTGGTGTTTGTCGTCAGTTCGTTCGCCGAGGAACTTCCTCGAGTGACTGACGGCAACGCGATGGTATACGGTGGCAGCGTTAATTTCAGTAAATCCGGTGGCGACACCATCAACCTGATGGCGGCCGCCAACGATCCTACCAATGAGACCGGTGAGCCACTGTACTTCGGTGACTTCCAGTCCGGTACCAACCCCAACTGGAATAGTTGGACTCACTACGACATCACCGAACCCACGGGCACTCACTGGAATGTCAGTACCTACAACCAGCCCGTGACCACGAATTACGCGGCTTGGTGTGGAGACATCACCATCGACGCCTGTAATGAAGATGATGTAGATGGTGGTTACGGCAACAGCTGGCACGATCTCATTGAGTTCCGCCAGACCGTGCCCAACACCGACGTCAGCTCCCTGGTGACCGTCACGGCTACCTTGATCCACGATTCCGAGCCCGGATACGATTATTCGTACCTGAGCTACCGGTTTCAGGGTCAGGCCTTTGGCGACATGCAGTCCTGGGACGGCGACGGCACCGTGGCCGTCGCTAATTCCGTCACCTTCCTGCCTCCCGAGTACATGGACGGCACGGACATCGCGGTGTACTTCCGCTTCAAGTCCGATGGCGGCTGGTCCGATGAGGACTGCTCCTTCCCGTCCGCCGGTGGTTGCCAGGTTGATGACATCAACGTGAACATCGACAACGGCACCTTCAACGCGGACTTCTTCGAAGACTTCGAGCACGGCGGCGTTGCTGATGACTTCGGAATCTGGACTGTCGCGTTCCCCGACGGTGTCGGCGACTTTGCCAAGCTCTGGACTGGTCTCGAGGATAATGATCCTTGTGCCACCAACTACACTCCGCAGGTTGCTTTTGTCGATGACGGCGTCATCGTTCCCGGCACCGGCGGCAGTGACTGCATCAACTGGTGCTACGGCCCCTCCGGCTACATCGTGAACACCACTGGTGGTCTGGCCGGCCCGACCGAGCACCTTCATGGTGCCATCGAGTCGCCCGTCATGACCTGGCCTGCCTCCAAGGGCGGCGGCGTCGATGATGACGGCATCACCCTGCAGTTCTCGTGCTATCGCCACGAGGATCTGTCGGCCGATGCTCCTGGTATCTTCTATACCTTCGGTATCCGTTCCGCTGATACGGACGATTCCGCCGGTAACGGTGCCATGGTTATCACCGATGAGGGTTGGGCGGATCGTAATTTTGTCTATTACGGTGGACCGGATTACCAGCGTTTCTACAACAACGTGACTGATCTGATGGCTCCCGGACGTGACGAAGTTCAGGTGCAGCTGGCTGTCTACGAGCTGGGCTGGGCCTGGGGTTGGGAAGGTAACGACGGTTACCCCGCTCCCTACTTCGACAACGTGACCGTCAAGGTCTTCCCGTACAATGGTCCTGGTATGGCCGGTCGCGAGCTCGACCTGGCTCAGGACAACTGGCCCACTCGTGGCGACATCGACATGGGCAATCCCGCATCGCACAGTGTGCGCTTCGATATGGCCAACAACATTGCTTTGGCCACCGCCCTGCGGAATGATCCCGGTGACTCCCTGGTCATCGACGTTGTTCCTGTTCGTTCCGGTGCTGCCTTCGTCGGTGTTCCGACGATGCACTACATCATGAAGGCGAACCCGATCTTCGACGCGTACCGGACAACCGGTGTGCCTACCTCCGGTTCAATGCCTGGTGAAGTGGCTGTCGGTATCGGTGGCGCCAATCCTGACAGGTGGGCCTTCGATCTGCCGGATTCGGACTTCTTCTTCCCCGGCGACATCATCCACTACTACATCTCCGCGACGGACGATATTGGCGGTCTGGACCCCCAGACCTCGCTCATGCCTGCCGATACCACCGGTTTCGACGGTGATTTCGACGATCCCATGGGTTACAACTCGACCTTCGTGGTTCGTGCGCTGCCCAGCATCAGTGATGCTGCCGGTACGCAACCTACCATGCTGTTCCTCAATGACTTCGCCAATCGTGGCGGGGAAAATGAGTGGTACATGGCTCTGAACAACATCGGCCTGCTGGTCGGTCAGGACTACGACGTGTATTACACGAATGGTCCCAGTTCAGGTGTCGGTAACGGTATCGGTGGTCGTACCTCGGCTCTCATGCTGACTGGCTACGATGATATGCTTTACACCAGTGGTAACCTTGGTGTGAACACCATCGCCAACGCCGATTACAACAATGACCCCGGTGACGATGTCGGCACGATTACCGACTGGCTCGACCAGGGAAAACATGACATCTTCCTGACGGGTGATGATCTGGCGAGCGATATGTCGCAGGCCGGAACCGCTACCCTGGCGTTCCTCGAAACCAAAATGGGTGTCACGACGGTGACCAATAATATCCGTCCGTTCATCGGCAACCAGACCACTCCGCTGGTCAAGGCTGTTGCAGGTAACCCCGTGTTCGGTGGTACTCTGCAGTCCTGGATCGCTTATGGTGGTTGCTTCAGCATCAACACCTTCGATGGTGTTAATGTGTTCGGTACGGGTCAGAAGGTGGCTGAATTCACAGACCCCAGTGGTGCTGTGGGACAGTATACCTTCTCCGCCGCTACCCTGAACATCATGAACCCGGGCGCGGACCAGAGCAGGTCCGTCTCCATGCCCGTGGACCTGATGTACATCTACACCGATCCCTCGGCTGCCGGCAACCCCCTCCCGGGGCGCGCCCAGTTGCTGAAGGACGTTTTGGCTTACTTCGGTGTCTCTGGTCTTCCCCAGAACGTGTCCCCGGTTCTGCCTGGTATCACGTTCCAGACCAGCAACTATCCGAACCCCTTCAACCCGAGCACCACGATCAAGTTCTCCGTGCCCAAGAGCGGACATGTGGACCTGAACGTGTACAACGTGCGCGGACAGTTGGTTAAGACCCTTGTCGATGGCTCCATGGCTGCTAGCGCGGACCATTCCATCGTGTGGGACGGCACCAACAACCAGGGCTCCGGCGTCTCTTCCGGCGTGTACTTCTACGAAGTTCGCACCGGCGGCGAAGTTAAAGTCCAGAAGATGGCTCTGGTGAAGTAATTTCCTTCGGGAAATCTTCAGCAGTCGCTGTTTGGGAGCGGCCCTTCGGGGCCGCTCCCGTTTTTTTGGATTTTCTTCCTCCGTCCCCATGGTCCAAATTTGATGAAATCCCGTATTATGAAGGGATTTCTGCCAACCTTGAGGTTGACACCGGCGGGACCGAATCCCTATATTTCAGAAGCTGAAAAATCAAACACTCCCCAGGCCCGGACCGGTAGGTCGGCCGGGTTGGCGTCGCCAGTCCCACCAAAGCGGCGCAACAAACCAGAAGTCTTTAAAATGCTTCCTAGGGGGCGCATTCCAGTATGAGAAATAGGCGAGAAACCCTTACCGGACTGCTCATTGCGGCATCTCTGGTCGTGTTGCTTCTTACCGGGTGCCGCGCTTTCCAGCCGGAGGCCGTAATTGTCAACAAGGCCCCGGAAACTTTTATCATCGGTGCTCCCCTCGAACACGGTGGGGGTTACTATCGCTTTCACGTCTTCTGGTACGGTTCCGATACGGACGGCAGGGTGGATCGCTTCGTCTGGGCCTTGACCGACACGAGTGTTCAGGATGAAGACACGACCGATGATGAAGAGGATGTGCGCTTTAATCCCGCCCTCGATGCATCCACCCTTGAAATCGCTCATTGGACTACCAGGACGGACTCCATTTTCAACTTCACGATCGATCAGGGCATACAACCTTCATACGACATGACTTTGCATATGGTGGCCGTGGACGATTTCGGGGATTTCGATCGTACCCCGGCGCGGCTGCACTTTTTCAGCAATACTCTCGGCAACCCCATCATCAAGTTTTTCCAGGTTATTGAAGACTCGATGATAGAGGTTCCCGCGGGACAGGCTGATACTGTTGGTTTCGGTGTTCCCTACCAGGTCCATTGGGAGGGCGAATCGCCCAACATCCGCGGCTATAGCCCCGAGGCCCTGGCCCTGGTTG